>NZ_DBJD01000049.1:0-16862 GCF_002297065.1 Treponema sp. UBA785
ATAAGAAAGTTTGCAACGCAAACTTGTGAATAAAAGCTTTGACGCTATCTCAGACAAAGTTTTTATTCACACTCTCCTTATTAAACTCCGCGTTAGCGGCGAGCCACGGATGGCGAGAATTACAGTTTTCGCAAGCAACGCTTGGACAAACTGTGGCTTTTACCATGCCTTCTCATATTTAATTGTCTCTAAACATTAAAAAACGACAATTTTTTTTGAAGAAAAACAAAAAAAATGGACAAGGGGGCGTAATGGCGTGCAAAGCACGTTGCAAAACGAAGTTTTGCAATGGAACCATGAAGCACCCGGTTTTTGCGAAGCAAAAATGGCCCCGCTAAAAATTAGTTTTCTGTAAATTATCTGCTTAAAAAAATGCGAAAGTTGCCCGATTGTTAAGATTCGTGCTAAAATCGTTTGATTTGGTTTTAAGAAAATGATTAGTTATTGGCAGCAAGAAAACGGAATTTTTGTAAAAAAAGACAGAAACGAATTAAATCAAGATGAAAGGGTTTGGGTTGACGCAAGAAACGTAAATTCAAAAGAAATTTCGATTCTTGAAAAAACTTACAATCTCGACCATGACCATGTTATTGACTCTCTCGACCCGGACGAATTGCCGCGTATTGAGCAAGGCGAAGGCTATGTGCTTACAATTATGAGGCTGCCAGTTTACTTGCCGAATTCTGAAGTCCGTTACCATACCGCTCCGATGGGCGCAATTATTTTTCAGAACACGATTATAACTCTCTGCTGGACTGACTGCGAAGTTTTGAAGGATTTGAGCGCAAACAGGATTAAAGACCTGAACATTGCTGATTTTCCAGCGTTTATTACGAGAATTTTGAGCCGCGCGGATACGATGTTTTTGCGATATTTGAAAGAAATTAACAGAAGCACAAATTCGATCCAGCAGGAATTGCAGGAATCAATCGAAAACAATGAGCTTATTCAGCTTTTCAACCTCGAAAAATCACTCATGTACTTTACGAGTTCGCTAAAAAGCAATCAGCTTTTGCTTGAAAAAATACGAAAAACTAAAATTATAAAATTTGATGAAGAAGATCAGGATTGGCTTGATGACGTTGAAATTGACAACAGGCAGGCGATGGAAATGGCAAACACTTATTCGCAGACAATCACTGGAACAATGGATGCTTTTGCGTCTGTAATTTCAAACAATATGAATGCGGCGATGAAGCAGCTGACGGTTTTTTCGATTGCACTTATGCTGATTTCGTTTATTACAAGCTTTTGGGGAATGAATATAAGGCTTCCGTGGAGCAAAAGCGACAGCTGGACAGGTTTTATTGTACTATGCATAAGCTGTTTTGTAATAGCAACGAGTTCTTTTATTCTGATAAATTTTATGTCAAAAATAAAAAAGAAAATACGGCATTGGAAAAATAAATAGTTTCGGCTTAAATGACTTTTGCTGAAAAAAAACGTTGTGGCAGGGGAAAAATCCCACCACCACCATCAAAAAACTGCAATATTTCTCAAAAAACAGACAGAATAGGCCGAAAATAAAAATTGAGAGAAAAAATATGAAAAAATCAATTTGTGTAAAAAATATTTTTGCTGTTTTTTTGCTGGCTTTTTTTACAGGACTTGGATTTTGCGAAGAAGCCGATTATGCGGAAAATGAAGCGTTAAAAACAAAAGAGACTGCTCTTTCCGAAAATGAAGAACCGGAGAAAAATTTGGACGAAGAAGAATTTTCGTTTGCAGATCTCGACATGGTTGAACTAGGTCCAAAAGACGGCGAAATGTATGACGTCTACGTGATTGGCGACGGAAGCCAGTCTTTTACAGAAAAAAGATGGATCACGCCCTTTTTTATAAACCGAACGGAAACAACTTACAGCCTTTGGTATTCGGTCAGGACAACAGCAGAAGAAAAAGGCTATAAATTTTTAAATCCAGGACAGGAAGGAAGCCGTGGAAAACGCGGCGCGCAGCCAACACTCTGGGGAAAATACGAACCTGTCACTATGATAAGCTGGTATGACGCAGCAATCTGGTGCAACGCTTTTTCAGAAATCTACGGCTTGACGCCATGCTACTCGTTTGAAGGCAAAATCTTACGCGATGCAACAGATACGACAAAATTAGATTTGTGTGAATGCAACTGGAACGCTGACGGTTTTAGGCTTCCCGCAGAAGAAGAATGGGAATATGCCGCAAGAAAAACAAAAGCAGGTTTTCAGGGAGGCGACATTTTGAGCGGACAAATCGATGAAAACGGTAAAACCGACCTTTCTGTTTTAGAAGACGAAGTCGCCTGGACAGCAAACAACGCTTCGTTTACACATACAGTCGGAACAGCAGGAACTCCGTTTGAAACAAGAGCAAAACCAAAACCTGGAAGCGGAAATCCAAATGGAGCAGGAATTTTTGATATGAGCGGAAATGTTCTAGAATTTGTCTGGGATTGGTTTGGAAATTACAAATCGGTTGAGGCAGGCACAAGGGCGACAGGTCCGGATGCAGGAAGCCAAAGAGTAAGCAGAGGCGGAAGCTGGTCGCTTTACACCCCGTTTAATTGCGCCGGCGACCGTTACAGTTTTGACCCGAACGAAGTTTACGATTACTTCGGCTTCCGTCTTGCACAATCAAAAAATAACACTTTCTAAAGGCTGCACAATTCTGCCGACTTTACAACCCATTTTCCGGCTGTTTTCTTAAGTTCGGCAAGCGCATACTTTCCTTCCATAAGTGCGCCGGGATTTATGACGGTAGACTCTCCTATCTTGTCAATTCCTGCGCTTTCGTGAATATGCCCTGTCACAACAAGAACAGGCTGCACGTTTTCGATAAACTCGCGCAGTTTTTGGCTTCCTACGTGAATACCTCCCGGAATAACGTCCGTTTTTGTGTCTTTAGGCGGATTATGCATAATCAAAACAAGGCTGCTGCATTTTCCGTCGTCATCAGCAATTTGAGAAAGAGAATTTTTTATTACATCAAAATCCTGAACAAGTTCATCTTCTGTGCGTTCAAACGGAGTATCACCGCTAAATTTTGAACCTCCGCCGCTACCGGCTATTACAAGTCCGTCCTTAAAAACCATGCTTTTTTGAACACAAATATCCGCGTCTTCAATTTCAGAAATAAAATCCGGCTCGTCGCAGTTGCCGAGAACTGCAAAAATCGAGCCGCTGTTTTTTAAAAGCGCTTCGAGCGCAGGTTTTCCAGTTTCTGGACAGTTAAATTTTGCAAAATCGCCGCCAAAAAAAACAAGATCTGCATTTTTTGCCTGTTCAGAAAGTTTTTCAATATTTTCGACATTTCCATGTACATCAGAAATTATTAAAATCTTCATTTTTATCTCCTTTAAAAAATTACACGGAAGTAATTTTTATCTTATCTTCTTATAAATAAAACTCTGCGTTAGCGGCGAGCCACGGATGGCGAGAATCACAGTTTGCGAAAGCAACGCTTGAGCAAACTGTAATGATAAAATTACAAGGATGTAATTTTATCATGCCTCCTTAAATATTTTCCATTACGGCGCAAAGAGTCTTCATCTGCTCGTGAGTTCCGATTGTAATTCTCAAAAAATCTTCAATTCCCGGCGTGTTAAAATGCCGGACTAAAATTCCTTCCTGTTTGATTTTTTTGTACGCATCTTCGCCCGAAATGCCGTCTTTTTTACAAAAAACAAAATTCGTCTGGCTGTCGAGGACAAACCAGCCGAGCGCTCTCAAAAAGTCGATAAATTCATCTCTCTCAAAAGCAACACTTTTTGCACATTCAGCATAATAGCCAGTGTCGCGGCAAGCAGCAATTCCAGCCTGCTGAGCCATAAAATCAACAGGAAAATGATTGAGCGAATTTTTTACAGTCGTAATATAATTTACAAGTTCTGGGCTTGAGACAACATAGCCAAGCCTCAAACCGGCGCCGCAAAGCGATTTTGAAAAAGTCCGTACGATTACAAGATTGTCAAATTCAGCAAGAAGAGGAATGCAGCTTTCACCGCCAAAATCCACATACGCCTCGTCAACGACAAAAATTCTGTCTTTTGGAGCAGATTTTATCATTTCACGAACTTCACTGCGAGAAAGTCCAAGAGAAGTTGGAGCGTTCGGATTTGCAAAAATAATCGAAGAATCATTTTCGTTTGCAGCTTCGAGCATTTTTTCTTTACTCAAAGTCCAGTCGCCGTTGAGCGGGATTTTTTTAAGCGGAATATTGTAAAAGCCGCCATAAACCGGATAAAAAGAATAAGTGTGCTCCGGCAAAACAAGCTTGCGGTCGCTGTCAAAAAAAGCATAAAAAACAAAGCTCAAGACTTCGTCAGAACCGTTTCCTGCATAAATCATATCAGGCGTAACAGTAAAAGGAATTTTATCAGCCGGACAAGGTTCAACTTTCGCACCGCTTCCATTTTTCTTGCCGCCACAAACCTTTGCATGGGCCAAAACTCCGCCGCAATCGTTGAGCATCGAAGCAATCGCCATTTTTAATTCGTTGGAATCCGGATCCGGATAAAGCGCCATTTTTTTCGCATATTTTTTCGCCGCCTTTTCAACAGCCTTTGCAACAAGCGGACTTGGCGGATAAGGATTTTCGTTTGCATTGAGTTTTATGTAATTTCTGTCCTTTGGCTGTTCACCAGGAACATAAGGATGCAGATTTTTCATTCTTTCAGCAATCATTTTAATCTCCACAAAATCGTCAGATTTAAAAGTTGACTTTTATTTTATGCTCAAAAAACTTTTGTTTCAATTAAAAATCAAAAAATGTAAAAAACTGGGGGCATCGTGCAAAGCACGACCGGGTCCTTGCGTTATAAAATTGCCCTGCAATTTTTCCGTTCAGCCGCGCTTGCGCGCGTCCGAACCGCTTACGCGGCTAACGGCCCCTTGCCCGCAATGACAAAACCAAAATTAATTGATAGAATATTTCTATGGCTACTACTACTTCAATTATTGTCCTGCTAAAATTTTTTGCAGGCCGGCAGAACAATGCCGCTATAGACTTCGGGGAGTTTACAGAATATTTAAAACGCTACTCAGAGCATCACCTTGAAGAGCAGCCTTCCCTTGTAAATTACATGACAGACACTGCAAACGTTCTTTTAAAAGAGCTCGAAAAACTGTCTGCAAACCATCAGGTTTTAATTTTATCTCCTACTGCCGAAAAAAAAATCATCATCGTAATCGCTTTTTTTATCGAAAAATTTTCACAGCGCTACAAAGAAATTTTAGCTCAGCCAATGACGCCATTTCCTCAGGAATCTGACATTCCAAAAAAAATTCCGTCGGAAATTATCACGCGCAGAACCGGAGCAGAACTTCTAAACGAACTTTTGACAAAAGAAACACTTTCTGACAAATATCTGTACGGACTTACAATGCCTCACGATATGCCGTCAATTCTTCTTCCTTCGCTGGTTTCTGTTCACACTCTTGCAGAATGTGCTGTTCAAAAATTGCGCACAATGCTTGCAAAAGAAGAACATCACGATTATTTTATAAAAAAATTGACGGTTTCTAATCCAGGAAAAGAAATGACCGCCAAAAATATATTTAACAAATTCGTTCAAAGTATAGATGCCTTGACAATGTTCAAGGAACCAGAAGATTCTTTCTATTTTTTGACGCAGCTTCTGTTTTTTATCCGCCAGGATTACGAAAAAGTAAAGGATTACACGGCAGAAGATGTTGGAATTCTGCATGCAGTTTATATTCTCGAAATCATAGCAAACTACTACAAAACACGCGCTCAGGAAAATTCAAAAAAGGAAACTGCATTCAAAAATCTTGAGCAGCAACTTTCAAAACCTCCATATTATTTTACGCTCGGAACAATTGCAAAATTTACGAGTTCGAGCGGAGTTCCGCTTTTGGGACAATACAGCGAAGAGGAGCTCAAAAATTTTCTTCACACAAAAACGACGGAAAGCCTGTCAAATGATTTGCCTGAAATTCTTGTATTTAAAACTGAGCTCGATAAACAGCCGTATTTTATCTACAAAAATAAAGTTATGCCGTTGATTATGAGACTTTGCACAGACGCGCGCGCGACAATCAGAGAAACAATCCGCAAAAACTGGTTTAAAGTCCTTAAGGATTTTGATGATTTACCTGAAATGAAAGACCAGAAAGCATTTGAAAAACGGCTCGAAAAAGAAGTTTCCGTGCAGTCGCCTGTTTTGTACGCGCTCTTAACATCTTCATTTTTGCCGCTTATAAATTACGAAGTAAACATGCAGCAGGACGAATCCGGACTTGAAGGCGGAAGAATTTCGCTTTTTGAAAACGGAAGGCTTATTCCTTATTCTGAAATTTTATTGATGAACAGACAGGAACTTTTAACCGACACAAAAATTCTCCTTCCTGTCTGGTACACAATTCCTGTTGTTTCGTGGATTATGAGACTGATAATGCGTCCGCCAAAATCAAAAAAACAAAAAACAGAAAAAACTTCTGCGCAGCTTTATCGAGAACAGGAAGCAGAAAATAGCAAACATGATAAAATGGAAATGGCTCTTTCAAAAAAATCAATGGTTTCGAGAAAAGTTGCTCTCAGAGAATCTGCCCGTAAACTGGAAGAAGAACTAGTTCCGTCAAGCTCAACATTAGACAGAGAACTTCATTCTTATGAGCGCACGTGGAACAAACTTATTGGAAAAGCAACCCACAATAATCTGACCGAAGACGTAAATTCTTTGATTAGAGATTATCTGCGAAAAGTTTTGAGGCATATAAGCTCCGAAGGATTTAACAGAGAGCGGATTGAAAATCTTGCAGACACATTGGCAAAAACACCGGCTTTGCAGAAAATTGGCGAAACCGATGCAATGCTTATGTATATTCAGCTTTATATTGTTAAGCTCGTAAAAAATCTTCCGGCATAGTTTTTAAGTTTATTGAAATTTTAAAGCCGGAATTTGCGGCAGGGATGGTAGTGGACGCAAAGCGTGTGCAAAGCACCGGCAGCCACGGACAGCCCGATTTTTACACAGCAAAGCGGAGTAAAAAGCCGCCCAATAAAAAAACTAAAAAAAATTATAATTTTCTCAAAAAAATGTGTAAATGTTGACATTCATTGCAAATATATAAGTGTACACAGTTTTGGGTTTTGCCCATGCCGGCCGGAAACACTTTTTTACAGGAGATTCTTATGAATGCAATGAATCAGATTATTATTGAAGGCAACATTGTTCGTGCGCCAACTCACAAAGAAACACCGAGAGGAACAAAAGTAACAAGCGTTCCGATTGCCGTAAATCATTTTTACAAAGACAGTTCTGGCAAAGATGTCGATGAGGTCGGTTTTTACGAAGTAGAAACCTGGGGCGAAAAATTCAGCGCGCTTATGGCAAAATACGCTTTGCAAGGGCGCGGAGTGCGGATTGTCGGGCGCTTGAAGCAAGACCGGTGGAAAGATGAAAACGGCAAAAACCACTCGAAAGTTTTTATTGTGGCGGAACACGTTGATTTTAAGCCGATGAAAAAAAGCAATGTAAAATCAGACGAAAATGCCGATGATGAAAAACGAAATCTAGAAATTGCAGCGCAAGGACTTGCTCAAGAAGAAAGTGTTTTTTAACAAAAGCGCCGCGCCGTAAAGTGTAAAGTATGGATTTTTGACCAATTCTTAGAATAAAGGTTGAAAATTTATACGGAACGGAACTGTTCAAAAAAGCTATAAAACTTTTAGAACAGTTCCGTTCATTTTTTTTAGGCAAATTGTTTTTAGATTCAATTTCAAGTTCTAACTTTTACTCATTATCGGGCTTGCCCCGATAATCCGTTGAAAAATTCCAGTAGATTGCCAACCCCGAGTTTTATATGCAAACATCGCGGTGTCAAGCACAGCAATGCAAACCTTTGTTAGGTTTGCAAGCTGTTTTTTTCAAAACTCGACATTCGCCCTTTTAGAAAAAAAATTATCTTTTTCCGTGTCCGCGAGAAGAATATTTAGAAAAAGAATTTGATTTTTTTCTTCTGTCGCCGCCATTTTTTCCATAAACCGATGAAGAATTAAAATTGCTGTTTTTTCTGTTGCCCTTGCCATAGCCGTTAGAACGTCCTGACGAAGCCATTTCTGCTTTTTCAGCGCTCTGTCTTTCGGCGGCTGCTTTGTAGGCTTCCATTTTTTCAGGATTATAAAAACCGTCTTTCCAGTTGAATCTTCCTGTTTCTGGAATCGGCTGAGATTTTATAATGCTGTTTACGACCATTTTGCATTCGGCACGTGTTACTTTTGTGCGGCTAAAGTCAATCAAAATGTGACGGAATCCGTCTTTTTGAAGCTGAGCCGTCTTGTCGGCAATACTGAACGGATTTTCTGGCATTACGACAGTTCCGTCCTGATTTGAAAGAACTTTGAACGGCATCTCTTTTTTGTCCCAAAAGTACATAAAATCGTAACTTTCAGGAAGCCTAAAGCGTATGCGGAAAAGTGCCGGATAAGCATACACCGTAACCATAAGGCGGTCACGAACATTGCGTTCAAAAGTGTTGAGAATATTCTCGCGATTATTTTCAATAGGCGTTATAAAAGCGCCAATATCTTGATTTTCAAGCCAGCTTACAGCCCACCGGTTAAATGTATAAAGATAAGGACCTGCAATAAGATTTACGCCCTTTCCTTTAAGCATTTGAATTTCGGCAAGGTTATTTACTATAAAAGTTTTAAATCCGTCTGCAACGAGCTGAGCAAGAGTTTCCGAGAGATCCTGAGCCGAAGCTTGAGGAACATACGGATTAAGCGAAATTATAATCTGCTTTTTAGAGAATGGAAGTACTGTCTTGTGAGCCAAAAGGTCTATCTGAGTCTCAAAATTGAGTTCAAGAATTACACGAACTGGAGACATGCTCTGAATCTGGAACATATCAGAAATTGTGCTGACTTGAACGTAAGTACCTTCTGGAAAGTAAGAAAGTTCGTTCTTTGCAACAGGCGTTAAATCCAAAACAGGAAGGATTTCATCTCCCGGCTGACTGCGGAAACGGCTTATGTCTTGAGGAAGAACGCGAGGATAATGCTTTGACATAGATTTTGTCTGCAAAAGATAAACTTCATCTTCTCGGCTAAATCCTCTTGGAATATCAATCCAACGTGAACCGTCACTGTCAAATTCAACTGAGCGAATCTTGTGGCTTACACGCCCAGAATCGTCCTTTTTGTGGAGCCGAATTGAATCGCCCGGATCCGGATCGTAACTTCCACCGGCAAGCTGAGCCATAACAATCTGCCAGTCTTCAAAATCGGCATTTGGACCTGCGGCAAGACGCGCCTTTTCCTTTGCTTCGTCACTTGCAGCACGAATTTTCGAAATACGTCCAAGATAAATTCCTGTTCCTCCGGCCTGGTTTGGATTCAAGATTGCGTTGCCGGCTTTTTCAACACCTTCTTCGTTAGTTTTAAAGTTGTACCAGTAAGTTGTTTTTGAACGGGCAAAGTCTGTGCTCAACATTCGTTTTGCAGCGGCAACAGCACCTTTTCTATCTTCCTGATAATGATCCATAAGATAACGATATGCGGCGGTTACAGCGCCAACATATTCAGCGCTTTTCATTCGCCCTTCAATTTTGAAAGACTCAATGCCTATATCCATAAGATCTGGAATTTTTTCAATTAACTGAAGGTCGCCAGGAGAAAAATAATATCCCTGTTTTTGACCAGAAGCTGTCTCGGCAGTGTAAAAACGACGGCAGGCTTGAGTGCACATTCCGCGGTTTGCAGATTTTCCACCGAGAAAACTTGAAAAGAGACAGAGTCCGCTTTCACTTACGCACAAAGCACCGTGAACAAACATCTCGATTTCGCAAGTTGTATTCTGCTTAATTTGGCGGACTTCTTCGAGACCAAGTTCGCGTGCAACAACGACGCGAGAAAGCCCGGCATTTTGCAGCAAATTTACACCGTCTGCGCTTTCAACGTTGATTTGAGTTGAACCATGCAGCTCGAGATTTGGGAAGAACTCCTGGCACATTCTTAAAACACCATAATCCTGAACTATAAGACCGTCTGGACCAATTTTGTTGAGATAACTTAAAAAACGGTAAAGTCTTTCTGTTTCTTCTTCCTGACTGACAGTATTTACAGTCACGTAAATTTTTTTGCCTTGACGATGAAGAGAATTTACAGTTGCTTCAAACTGATTCCACGCAAAATTTGAAGAACGAAGACGGGCATTAAAACTCTTAAGCCCAAGATATACAGCATCTGCTCCTTCACCAATTGCGGCGTCAAGAGCTTCAATATTTCCTGCTGGAGCTAATAATTCTGACATACCGCAATAGTAACACAATTTTTAATTTTTTGTCACGAGAAGAGAATTTTTGTAAAGAATTTTATTCTGCTAAAAAAAATTCATCTTCGTTTTTGTTATTTCGTTCACTTAGTTTTTTCATATTTTTTTTCGCTGTTTTTTGCTCCGGGAGTTGCGCCTTCCACTAGAGACCAGTCATCAGTTCCGGTTTCTATTACTGTTTGAGAGCCAATGTCATTTTCAGGCGAATATTCTTCTGTCAGTTTTTCAATATTCATTCTGCACATTGTCCTTGTAAGACTGATTCCATCGGCTATTACGGAATTTTTTGGTTCATATCCGTCTTTCCAAATTCCGCTTTCGTAGGCTTCGAGCGCCAAAGATTTTTGTCCGGCATAGTACCACGATTGTTTTCCTGTGGCACTGAATAAAACTGCATCTTGCAGTATATTACGGCAACTGTCACGAATTACAATTATATCGCTGTCGCTTATACGGCTTTCTTTTCCTTCAACCCATAAATCGCGCGAATTTGAACTGTCAGTTCCTGTGCTCAAAGAAAGATTTTCTCCCAGCTCGTCGATGCACTCGCCCTCGTCTAACGTCCTAAAATGAACTACAATATATTCACCTTTTTTTACGTTGATGTCAGGAAAAACATATTTTTTACTTTCGCCGTCGCTTCCTGTAACAATTTCAAGCCCGGCCGTACTTCCATCTTTTAGAACATAAACTTCGACAAATTCGCATTTTTTTAACATTCCTTTGCTCGTACTGTGTTTTGAACGGATTTCTGACAGAACAAGTCTTGCCGGTTTTTCGTTAAATCCTGTAAAAGGCAAGCTGAATGTTAGCTCGTTTCCGGCACTGTCCTTTATTGAACCGCTAAAAATATAATTCATTCCGACCTCAGTCGGCTCTTTTAGCAAGAAATTTATTCTTTTTCCGTCATCAAAATACTGAGTATCAGAGTTTTCTTCAATATATTCTCCAGCATCCGATTTTATCTGAACATTTTGAACCGAAACTTTTTCTGAACAAACCATGACAAGACTCGAACTGTCTTCTACAAAAAAAGAAAGAATTTTTGGAACTGACATTTCTGCCGAGATTATTTCTATTCCTTCTTCTGTAACACGGCACGACAGCGGAAAACAGGCAACAAAAACAGTCAATGAACTAAGAAATAAAACTGTCAAAACCATTCTAAAAAAGTGCTTTAAATTCATTTTTCCTCCAAATTTTTGCTTTTACTATATATATGGCTCTGAAAATTAACTTTTACACATTTTTTTTGAGTTTTTCAGGATTTTTTAATTTTTTCCGATACTTGAATATGTTCAAACGTAAAATTTCTAAGTTTCTTTTTTTGGGAATCACATCCTTTTTCTTTTCAGCCGTATTTTTTTCATGTATTTCTCCAGGCATAAAAGAAGAAAAATCCTGCTCGAGAAAATTGCTTGCAGACGGAATTAAAAATGAAAATCAGCTTGCTGAATTTTTTCTTTCGGAAAATCCAAATATTTCTCTGCAAAAAGTAAAAAGCCTTGCAAAAGATTATATTCAGGAAGCAAAAACTGAAGGAATTAACAGCGACGTTGCCTTTGTGCAGATGTGCCTTGAAACAGGATTTTTAAAATTTGGGAATCTTGTAAAAAGTGATTGGCACAATTACTGCGGTTTAGGAGCAATTAATTCTTCTAAGCCAGGAGAAAAATTTCCAGACCAGCAAACAGGAGTGCGCGCCCATATTCAGCATTTGCAGGCTTATGCAACGACAGAAGACGTAAAACTAAAAAAAACGCTTGTAGATCCTCGATACAACTGGGTTCACAAGACAAAACTTGCATATTCGGTATTTGACCTTGCAGGAACATGGGCAGCTGACAAAAACTATGGAACAAAACTGGACGCTCTCTTAGCAAAACTGGAACAGTTTTAATGCGAAAAAACGCATCTTGCGCCGGACACGGCGGGCTTTAGTTGACGGCTGTGCCGGCAATGAGCGTTAGCGAACCCAAAGCGGCCGGTTATAAAGAATTGCAGAACGCAGACAAAAAAAAAGCGGCATTTTTACGAAAAATGTCGCCCCTATTTTTTGATTTTTATCCGCGGATTGTTGTTCCAACGTAATTTTTATCTTCGAGAATCGCCTTTATGTTCTCAAGATTTTTTCCGCCGGCGCAAATTACTGTAAGACCAAGCGACTGCGCTTTTTTTGAAGCAATCGGGTCAAACGGACAGTTTTTGCCTGGAGTCCACTCGTCGCCGACAATTTTTCTAAAATCTGCCCATGAAATCTCGTCGATTGGAGTTGCGTCCGGATTTTTGCGCGGGTCGTCTGTGTAGACTTTTTCGATATTGCTTAAATTTACGACCGTCTTTGCGCCGAATTTTTCTGCAAGAAGAACTGCATCGTTGTCGGTTGAAAAACCTGGCTTCCATCCTGCCGCAAGCAAAACTGAACCTGTAAATTCTTTTGCTACAGTCGGATCGGTTACAACTGATTCTCGGCACAAATCGCCAAAGCTTGCCTTTACAAACTGCGCATTGAGCCTTGTTGCCATAATTCCAATCCAGTCAGCCGCTTCTGTTGAATTGTCAGGAGAAGTTTCTGTTACTGCGCGGAATGCATTTTGATAAATTCGTGCCGGTCCGCCACCGCCGACTACAAAAATAAGCTTATCTTCTTTGTGTTCCGCAAGATACTGTTTAATGAGCGAAACAAATTTTTTTACGAATTCAACATCAGGTCCTTCAGGAGCTACAATCGAGCCTCCAACCGACAAAACTTTTACAGACATTTTGTCCTCCACAATTTTTTATAAAATCTCTAAAAACAAAGATTTTTAAAGATGCTCTTAATATACTCCGGCAATTACCGGTTCATTCCACAGAGAACTATAATTTACAGTTCCTGCAGAAGATTCTTCCCAAATTGACTGAACGGCGAAAGTTCTATCGCGGCTTACACTGTGTCCGCCAGAAAGTGTCGGCTTAACTTCGTTGTATCCGCGTGAAAAAATAATATGCTGGCTGTCGATATTGCCAAAATAGAAAGTCTTAGGATCTTCAACATTTTTGAACGATTTGTATTCAAGCCCAGAACCAAGAGCAATATCGACCGGAACCCAGCCAAAATTTTCTATGTAAAATTCGCTCCACCAGTGCGAAAAAGCCTGCATTTCAGAATCAACAAGAATTCCTGCAACAGGAAGACATGGAATTTTCAAGGCGCGCAAAAGCGTCGTGTAGACAATTGCAAAATCATAAGAATCGCCTTTTTTGTCTTCGAGCAAGTCTTTTACATCTGAGCCTGATTTTCTGAGTTTTTTTGTAACCGCAAAATTTTCAAGCATATATTCGTAAATCATTTTTGCCTGAAAATACGGATTAGTTTCTTTTTTGACGATTTTTTTTGCAAGGCCGGCAAAATCTTCATCTTCCGAAGCAATAACTTCATCCGGTTTTGTAAATGCCGTGTAAAGAACGCGAGATTTTGCTGCAAAAGGTTTTACATTTTTTGCGTTAACCTTGGTTTGAACCGCGTAATCTTCAACAACAAAACTATGAGTAAAAGTAATTTTTTTTGAAGATGCCTTAGAAAGTTCTGTTTGATGAATTACCGTGTTCTGATAATTTTCAAAAACCGGCTCAGGAGTACATTCCGTCATCTGAACAAAAGGCTGCCGTGAGTTTTTTACAGGCCGCGGAACGTGCAGAGAAATAGTCGTATTTGATTTTGAATTTATGTCGTCTATATCTGTGTTTAAGTGAATTAAGTATGTTTTTTTGTCAGAATATTTTTTGGTTCCGAGCGTAGATTTTAAATTTAAGCCTGCATAATTGCTAGTTCCTTTTTCTGTCTGAACGTAAATATTTCCACTGGCAGCGCCGTTTGGAACTCTTACGTGAATTTCGCTGTCGCTCCAATATTCGTAATCGTAATCTTCGCCAGCAGCTTCGATAAAGGCAATATCATCGGAAGAGGTTGAATTTTCCGGTAAATTTGCCGTAAAGAAAATTTTTGAATTGCTGCGGACTGTTCCAAAATTTGTTCCGCTCAAAACAATCAGCTGCCCTACAAAAGCGGATTCTGGAGAAACTGAAGAAATTACAGGCATTATTGTTTTTGTATCTGGCGGAACTTCAACAGGGATTCCTGCTTCATTTGCAAAAAATCCAGGTTTTGACTGCCCTGCTTTTGTTGAAACAATTACAAGCCCATCTTGAACATTTGACGGTAAAACGAGCTTTATGTGCTCGTCTGTCCATTCAAGAAAACCAGAAGCCGTAATTCTTGAACCGCCGACTTCTACAAAGTCAGAAGATTTTTTTAAGCTGCCGAAATTTCGCCCCGCAATTACCATAACATCGCCAGGAGAACCTACAGACGGAGTTATAGAATCAATTTGCGGTATTTTTCTAGCCTGATATGTTACAACAGAAACAAAAACAAGAACAAAAAAAATTGCAAAAATTATCGAACAAGTTCTGAATAAAGGATATTTTCTAAAAAGAACTGAAAACTTTTCAGCGATTTTCAATTTTTTCTGCCTTCCTCATTGGAATAGTGTACATACGTGGAACTTCTATTCTAACAGAGACGGACGAATTGTTAAAGTCCGGGCGAAAAACATCAATATCGTCAAAACTGTCGTTCAAATTAGAAGCAAGGCTAGTAGCCGAAACAACCTTTTGGTTTGGATTGAGAACCGGTGAATCGGAGTTTTCTTCTTTTGCTTCTATTTTTTCTTCAACCTGTTTGGCAGAACTAAGAGCCGTAGAAATTTTTAAGCTGTCCAAATTTCCATCAACTACGACCCTGCTTTCCTGGATCGGCTTTATCTGAGTCCGGGCAATGGCAGTAAGCTCTTTCTGTTCTTTTGAATTTGATTTTAAACTGAGAGGAGTTACAATAACCGCGAAAACCGCAGCGACGGCCGCAAAACCGCTCGCCCACTTTATGTATGGCCGAACAATGTATGATTTTTCGCAGCGCTCAGTTGTTTTCTTAAAACGCATCTTTGTCTGGAGGCGCTCAAAGCTCTGCTCAAGATAAGTCTGGTCAAGTCTTACAGAAAGAGCATCTTCTCTAAAAGGAACAGAAACCTTTCTGAGTTTTTCGAGCTCGGCCTTACATTTTTCACAGCCTGCAACATGGTTTTCATATTCCTTTAAAAATTCTTCCGGGAGTTCGCCATCGAGATAAATTGAATGAAGATCTTTTTCAGGACAAGTAGACATCATCGCCTCCAATGAGTTTTTCCAGTTGTTCTCGGGCACGGAACATGCGAATTTTTACATTTCCTTCCGTAATTCCCAAAACTTTTCCGATTTCTTTATAATTTAAATCTCCGTATTCACGAAGAATAATCACTTCTTTTAATGTTTTAGGCAGTTTTTCTAAAGCAGCAAGCGCAATTTTTTGAGTTTCCTGCCTTAACAAATCTGTTTCGCCGGAAGTCTGTTGACGTCTGTCTTCGTAAAGTGCCTTTTGATAAGCAGTTCTTTCTCTTTTTTTGCGGAGCGCATAATTCAGCGAAGCATTTTTTACTACTCTTATAAGCCAGAATTTTGCATCGTTCATTGTAGGAAACGACATTTTTTTTTCGCTGGCCTTTATGTAAGAGTCGTGAACAATGTCTTCCGCTGCATCTTCATCATTTACAATACGCCACGAAACCTTAAAGAGAAGAATCATAGTTTCATTGTAAATGCGGCGAAAATCCGCGGAGTTTGCAGCATTCAACGGTTTTTCACTGGCTTCCACATTATTAGAAATCATCTTTGCCTCAAAAAGTTACAGAAAAAATAAGAAAAATCTTATTTTCAATTTATTTTAATTTCGTTTCCAGGTTGGTCCCTGTGCAGTATCTATAATCGTAATTCCGCGGGCTGCAAGGTCATTACGAATTTGGTCGGCTTTTGCGAAATCCTTCGCTTTTTTTGCCGCTGTACGCTCCTCAACAAGCGCGGTGATTTCCGCCGCTTCCGGGTCGCCTGCGTGGTCATCTGCCTTTGAAGAGTTTTCTGTCTGCTTTTCAAGCTCGGCAAACGCGTTTTCAATCACTTTGAGCGAGAGAACTTTGTCCATCGTAAAAATATCGGCAAGGCAGTCAACTGCAGGGCGGCTTTTTCCGTTTGATTCTTTCTGCATTGCGGCCATTGCAACTGGAGTCAAAAGGTCGTTTTCGAGGCCTTCGCGGAACTTTTTAAGATTTTCGCTTTCACCGTCTTTGCGCAGTTTTTCGGCAATAGATGAAAGTTTTTCAGCGAAGTTTTCTTTTGTAAGACCGAGATTTTCCTCGCTGTTCGCTTTTTGAATCAGCTTTGCGACTCTCGCGTTCAATGCCGCGCGTCCGTTTTTTGCTCCGTCCATCGCGTCCCAGGAAAAATAAATCTGCTTGCGGTAGTGTCCGCCCAAAAGGAAGAATCTGTAGTCAAGCGCGTCGTAGCCTTTGTCAAGAAGCGACTGCAGGCGCAGAAAATTTCCAGAAGACTTCGACATCTTGTTTCCGCCCTCGATTACCAGAAATTCATTGTGAAGCCAGTATTTTACCCACGGACCTTCAGCCCTTTCTTCCGGCGTGAAGCTTCCTTCCGACTGCGCAATCTCGTTTGTGTGGTG
>NZ_DBJD01000049.1:17042-18136 GCF_002297065.1 Treponema sp. UBA785
GGATTCCGCTTGTTCTCGTCGATAATTGAAACCTTTCTTCTTCCGGCTCCGGCTTTAAGCTCGTCAAGGTTCAAGTTCGCGAGCTTTCCATAGTCAGGATAAGTTGAAATGTCATAGTAAAGATTTCCACCCGCTGTGTAAGTGTGTCCGTTCGCCTCGATTTTCTTGATAAGCTCAATCATATCGGAAATATGCTCGGTCGCCTTGCAGATAACGTCCGGGTGGCGGATATTAAGCGCGTCGATGTCCGCCATAAAAGCGTCAGTGTAGAATTTCGCAACGTCAAGAACGCTCTGGTGCCGCTCCTCGGCAGTCTTAACCATTTTGTCCTCGCCGTCGTCAGCGTCTCCAGTCAAATGTCCAACGTCGGTGATGTTCATAACGTGCTTGATGTCGTAGCCAAGATAGGTCAGAGTTTTGTCGAGAATGTCAAGAAAAACGTATGCGCGCAGGTTTCCTATGTGCGCGTAATTGTAAACTGTCGGGCCGCAGCCGTAAAATCCGACATATTTTTTATCCGGGTCAACTGGAACAAATTCTTCAATCTTTTTTCCCATTGTGTTGAAAAGTTTAAGCGCCATATTGCTCTCCTTATAAAAAGTCAACGAGAAAATCTCAATTTTCGATTTGACTTTTAAAGCGCATTCGCAAATGAAATTAGAATGCGCAGTTGATGGGGAAGTTTGCAACGCAAACTTTCAAAACTGAAAACTGACACTATTTTTGGCAGTTTTCAGTTTGCTCTCCATATTTTTATGATTTTTTCGGGAGTTCCGGCGCGCTGCGCCGTCGGGCTTTTCGTGGTTCCGCTCTCGCTCCATTGTTTTGGGAAGCGGTTTTTGAAAGCCCTGCCAGCCCCAAAACAACGCTTCGCGCCACTACAATCCCTAACTCGATTTCATTATAATTTTCATATGATTTTAAGCCAATTTTCTCTTCTTTTCAATGATACGAAAAATTTCCGCGGAGAAGCAAAGCAAAACGAAGGCCTTGCAAAGCACTGCACAATGCGCGTCGGCGGCCCCGCAAAACTTTTCATCGAGCCTTTTGACACGGAAAGCCTTGTTTTCGCATTGAAAAGCGCGGAAAAAGCC
>NZ_DBJD01000097.1:0-26182 GCF_002297065.1 Treponema sp. UBA785
AAGCGGTGCGGGTTGAACGGGTTCTGGAAGCGTGACCATACGTTCTCAGCGTATTCTTTGAGGTCTTCCTGATCTCCGTCGATTGAAGGAATAATCTCGTTGAAGATTACGTTGCGCATAAATTTCTGAGCGTCAGCGTTTGGTGTGTTGAATCCTGTTCCAACTTTTTCAGAGCAAACAATGTCCTGAACGTAGTTTGAGCCCGCAAGGAAAGCTGCCAAAACAGAAGAAGTGTGCGCTCCGTTCAAGATGCGTACTTTTCTTGTGTGGTAGTAGTCCATGTTCTGAACCCATTTAACTGAAAGTCCAGCCTTAACGAGAGGAAGCTCATCCTCGTGTGATTTTTTAGACTCGATAACCCAGAAGTGGAAAAGCTCTGCCGAGTCAAGAAGCTTGTCCTCGTAGCCGAGTTTTTCGCAGATATGCTCTGCCTGTGTTTTTCCGTCTTCTTCTTTTGTGAGGAGCGGGAAATATCCTGGAACAATGCGGTCTACCAAGCAAGAGCAGACATCGCAAGCCTCGTCAAACCAGTTGATGAAGTCTGGGCCGAGCTGCCACATTTCTGCGTAGCGGAGAATGTTGATTCTGAGGTTGAGACCGGCCTGGTCAGAAAGCTCGCAAGGAATAAGGATCATTCCCTTTGAAACGTCTCCCTTGAATGCCTGAAAACGCTTGTAAAGGAATGCTGTAACTTTTGCAGGGAAGTTTTTCTGTGGCTTCTGGTCGAGAGTTACTGGAACGCCGTCGATTTCTGCGTCAAAGCGGATTCCGGCTTCTGTTGTGTTTGAAACGATAAAGCGCAAGTCCGGGCTTGAAGCGAGCGCGATGTAGTCGTCGTAGTCTGTGTAAGGGTTGATTGAGCGGCTGATAGAGTTGATTGTGCGTGTCTCGACAGTCGGCTTTCCGTCCTTCATGCCGCGGAGAACAGTTGTATAAAGGTTGTTCTGTGCGTTCATCGCGTCAACCATGCCTTTTTCAAGCGGCTGAACGATTACAACATTTCCGTTGAAGTCAGTTTTTTCGTTTACAATATCAATCTGCCAGTCCACGAATGCGCGGAGAAATCCGCCTTCGCCAAACTGAAGAATTTTTTCTGGACGTTTTACAGTTTTTACAACGTCTTTTATAGACTTTAATGCCATTTTAGAAGCCTCCAAAAATAATGTCTGATTTTATCATTTATGGATAAGACTTTCAATTAGAGGAAATTTTATAGCCCCGATTGGAACCCCGGAGTTTCCGGAGGAAATGGAGCGAAAGCGGAAGGGTGGAAAGCGGGTTTGTAAAAATAATGCGCTCCAAAAAACTTTAAAATATTTTAAATCCTTTGTACAATAACGGAAGCACTTGTAAAAAAAACGACATAATACTAAAATCCGTATGATTATATTTTGGGGGAAAATTTGAATATCGGCACGTCTGGAAAAAGAATCGGTTTTGCTCTGAGTACAATTCATTTTGGATCGTCATTAAAGTTTTGGTTTAAACTTGCAAATTACGCTTCTCAAGAAAAAGGTTCGTTTTTTATT
This sequence comes from Treponema sp. UBA785, assembly GCF_002297065.1. Classification (NCBI taxonomy): domain Bacteria; kingdom Pseudomonadati; phylum Spirochaetota; class Spirochaetia; order Treponematales; family Treponemataceae; genus Treponema; species Treponema sp. UBA785. The sequence goes on from NZ_DBJD01000097.1 coordinate 1,530, forward strand.
TTTCCTGGAAGCAATTTAAGCGATTCTGGCGCAAATCATCTCTTTAACGAAATCTATAAACTTGTTAATTCGGAAAATCTTGACGGTTTGATAAGCTGGGCTTCGAGCATAAGCAATGGCGTTTCTTACGAAAAAAGTGTTGAATTTCATAAAAAATTTGGAAATCTTCCATTTGTAACTATCGGTCAAAAAATTGACGGCGCGCCAAGTGTTTCTTTTGACGCCTACGAAGGAATGAAGGAATTAACAAAACACTTGATTGAAGTTCATGGCGCAAAAAAGATTGCATTTATCCGCGGCCCAAAAAATCATACTTCGGCTCAGGATCGTTTTCGCGGTTTTTTTGATGCTGTAAAAGAAGCCGGAATTTTAGACGAAAATCTGATTTCTGATTATATGGATTGGTACGAAAGCGAAAAAGGCGCAGTTCAGCTTTATAATGAAAGAAATTTGGTTCCTGGAAAAGATTTTGATGCGCTTTTGTGCGCCAGCGATATAATTGCCCTTGCTTCAGTTGAATATTTTGAAAAACACGGCTACAAGGTTCCAAAAGATTATATTTGCGGCGGTTTTAATGATTCTGTAGAAAGCCGCGTAAGTTCTGTTTCTTTTTCTACGGTTCATATGCCAATGGAAAAACTCGGAATTGTCGCTTATCAGAAGCTTGTTCGGCTTTTGAATGGTGAAAAAGTTGAAGATACGGTTTTGCCGGCATATCCTGTAATCCGTGAAAGCTGCGGTTGTAATAATTTAAAGCATCTTCAGAATTTTTATGATTCAAAAAAACGTATAAAAAATCGTGATGATTTTGTTGAGGCAATTTCAAAGCTCTTTCATGCGGACGAAAAAGAGCGCGAAGAACTTATTCAGCCTCTTTTTGAAGCGCTGTTTGAAAATAATCAGTCGGATTTCTATCGCCGTCTGAGCGACGTTTTGACGGCGTATTTTAAGAAAGACGGTGAACTTTTTACTTTGTACGAGGCACTGCGCCTTCTTAAAAATTCGACATTTTTGCCGGAAGAATATGTAACAAAGGTTATCAGCACTGTAAATTTGATAATTCCTCAGGTTCAGCGAAAAATTTGCGAGCTTCGGACTTTTAGAGAAAAAAATGCGTCGATTGTAAGCTCGCTAAAAAGCGCCCTGCTCGCTGCCCATGATTTTGACGCTTTGATGAAAATTCTTTCGGATTATTTGCCAAAAATCGGAATTAGAAGCACGGCTCTTGTTCTTTATGAAGAAGACGGAACTTCAAGATATGTCGGTGGATTTAATCCTTCTGGCGAGCTTTGTCTTGAGGAAAAGCTTTTTTCTTCAAAACTTTTGGTTCCGGAAGAATTTAAAAAAGATTTTGAATATGGAGTTTATCTTGTTCAGCCGCTTTTTATGGAAAATAAACCGCTCGGCTATATGATAAATGGCTATTCTGACTGCGATGGAAGCGTTTACGAAGGATTGAGGGTTTCGGTTGGAAATACAATTCAAAACATTCTTCTATTTAAAGAAATTGACAAGGCGCGTCAAAAAGCCGAAAAAGCGGAATTTGCTAAAACTGAGTTTTTTGCAAATGTTGGAAGTGAGCTTTGCGATCCTTTAAAAGATTTGTCTGCAAAAATATTCCAGATGCAGGGAAATATCGAAAAAGGCATTGTTGATCAGGATATTCTTACTGAGCAGCTGATATTCCTTCGCTCTCAAATTCAGTCTCAGCTGCATAAGACCGTTACTCTTGTTGAGCTTACCCGTTCTCAGGTTGACGATTTGCCGATGGATAAAAAGCTTTTTGACATTCGTCAAGTTTTGCCGGGAAGTGTTGTTGCTTCCTTAGACCAGAAATTTCCACTTGTTTACGGAGATCCTGACCGCTTAAAAAAAGCCCTTCTTACTTTTTTTGGCGATGGAAAAGGCTCAATGTCGCTTTCTGCCGGATATGAAGGCTTAAAAATCGACTTAAAGACAAAGCATCTTGATTGGAAAGATCCGGAATTCTTGCTGGCAGAAAAGATTATTCTTTTGCAGTACGGCGAAGTTCAAAAAATTGATGATGAATCGCTTTCAATAATTTTGCCTTGGCCTAATCTTGCAGGACTTCCGCCGGTAAAAATGGAAAAGTCTCCGAAAAATGTCATAAACCTTTCTTCTAAAGAAACAATTTCGGAAATTTTCGATATGCCGGTTGTAAATTTTGACTCTCTGGCTGATGGCAAGCTCGAAAATGCAATTCTCTACTGGCGGTCTGACAATGCTCCGATTGACGAATGGGTAAAGGTTTACAGTTTGCGACATAACGAAAATCTTTTCCGTGCGCCGATTTTGTGTTACAGTCACGAGCTTATAAGCCATAATTTTGTTGAAATGCTTGAATCGAAGGTTCGCGCTCAAAAATCTGCTCCGGTTTTATTCATAAATGCAAAACGTACAAATTATGGAACTTGGGCAACCGACTCTAACAGCGTAAAAATTCAGTCAATGGCGGAATTTGAGCATATTCTTGAAGAAATTACACCTTCGCTGATTGTTTTTGAATCAATTGATGAAGAAAGCATTAAGAAAATCAGAAAAAATCCAAAAACTGTCCTTGTGCCGATTATCGTCTTGCCGGAAACAATTTCTTCCGAAGAAGAAGTTGAGCTTTTGTGCGCTCATCCAAGAATTATTTTGTGCAATAGCGGAGCTGCTGATTCTGAACAGTTTGACAGCAGAATCCGCGAAATTCTCTCAGGTGATGAAATTATGCCGCCTCATACAGGCGCGCTGGTAAAAAAGGCGATACTTTATCTTAACAAAAACGCTTCTCAGCAGATTGTAAGATGGAAACTTGCTGACACCGTTCACGTTAGCGAAGATTATTTAACAAGGATTTTCCATAAAGAAATTGGACTTTCGCTTTGGGAATACTTAAATCGTTATAGAATTTTCCTTGCGACAAAAATGCTTCTTGAAACGAATGATACAATTTACGAAATTGCAGAAAAATCTGGTTTTCAGGATCAGGCATATTTTTGCAGAGTGTTTAAAAAGGTCTACGGTATTCCGCCTGGAAAAATTCGGACAAAACAGTAAGAATTTTTTAAGCATAGTTCGTTTTTGTCCAATAAAACGCTTGTCAATTTTATATAAAAAAAGTTATTATAAAAGAACTGAGGTTAAATATGATCGCACAAGAAACAACAGCTCTTAAAGCTCCAAAGAAAAACCTTTGGAAAGATGTTAAGAGACACTATTCTGTTTATGCACTGCTCGTTATCCCAGCTGTTTACTATGCTATTTTGAAGTATGGTGCAATTGTGAACGGACAGATTGCTTTTAAAAGCTTTTTGCCTTCAGATGGAATTTGGGGAAGTAGCTGGATTGGATTCCGCAATTTTGTAGACTTCTTCCAGTCATTCTATTTTGGTGAATTGCTTCGCAACACAATTTTTTACAGTTTGTTAAAACTTGTAATCAGTGTTCCGCTTTCAATTATTCTTGCTGTAACTCTTTATGAATGTACACATGACATTCTTCGTAGAGTTGTACAGACTCTTGCTTATCTTCCGCACTTCCTTTCGTGGGTTATTATGTACGGTATCTTGCTTGTACTTTTGGCTCCTGGTGATGGTATGGTAAACGACATCGTTAAATTTTTTGGCGGTGATCCAGTAGATTTTCTTACAAACACTCATACATTCCCTGCTATTGTAATTATTTCTGATGCTTGGAAGGAAATGGGATGGGCTGCAATTATCTTTATTGCTGCTTTGATGGGAATTGACCCTTCATTGTTTGAAGCCGCAATGGTTGAAGGTGCATCTGCTGTTCAGCGTGTTTGGTATATTACAATTCCGTCTATTAAGCCAGTAATTGTAACCGTAGTTCTTCTTAAACTCGGTACAGTTCTTGATGCTGGATTTAACCAGATGTTCATGTTGTACTCTGTTCCTGTATATTCTGTAGCCGATATTATCGATACTTGGGTATATCGTCAGGGTCTTCTGCAGTTCAAGTTTGCTCTTGCTACTGCCGTTGGTATTTTCAAGGGTGTAATCGGTATGCTTCTCGTAATGGCATCTAACGCTGTTACTAAAAAACTTGCTGATTCTTCACTTCTGTAATTAAGGGAGACTAAAATGACAAAACCAAGTACAGTAAAACTTACTGCAGGCGATCGCACATTCTATATTTGTATCAATGCATTTCTTATTTTTGTTGGTGTAATTATTGCGATCCCAATGTGGTCTACAATCACACTTTCTTTCCGTCCAAACTCATTCCTTGGAACAAACTTTGAAGGTATGTTCCTTCCTGTATGGAAATGGGATGTTTCTGCTTACAAAGCTTTGCTCGGTAACGCTGGATTTATTACAGCATTTTGGAACTCTTTGAAGATTATGGCATTCGGTGTTGTAACTGCTCTTGCTCTTACAGTTCCTATGGCATATTGTATGTCAGTTTCTGATCTTCCAGGACGCAAAATCCTTAACTACTTTGTGCTTATTCCATATTTGTTTAATATTGGTGTAATCCCAACATACCTTGTTGTAACAAATCTTCATCTTACAAACCATTTGGCTTCAATCTTCTTGCCTGGTGCAATTGGTACATACAACTGTTTGATTATGCGTGGTTTCTTTGAAGGAATTCCTGAATCTTTGAAAGAATCTGCTCGTATTGATGGTGCTGCTGAATGGTATGTTCTTGTGTCTATCATTCTTCCGTTGTCAAAACCAATCATTATGACAATTGGTTTGTACTACGCTGTAAACTTCTGGAATGACTTCATGCACGCTATGCTTTACTTGAACGAAGCTTACTTGCAGCCACTTCCAATCTTGCTCCGCAACATTTTGATGGCTTCTGGTATGAACGAATACGTTGAAGTAAACGCTTTCGGAAATGCTTCTGTACAGGCTATTAAGGCGGCTTCTGTATTTATGTCGGCAATTCCTATGATTATTGCTTATCCATTTATTCAGAAATACTTTACAAAGGGTACAATGCTTGGTTCTGTTAAGGGCTAAGTTTTAATACTGCATTTGCTTGACCAGATGATAAAAAGATATTGTCTGGTCAATTTTTTGTGCTATAATTAAGGTATCGCGATTTTAAAATCGGATATTTTTATTTATAAAATTGTTTTCATTCGATTCAATATAAGGAGGATAAAATGAAAAACTTTTTCAAGAATCTCGCGCTCATCGCTTTGGTTCTTACAGTTGCTTCTCCAGTTTTTGCTGCAAAAAAATGGAAGGCAAACAAAGACGGTACAGTTAACATTGAACTTTGGTACGGTGCTGCTGTAACAGAAGCTGGTCCGCCACCTGCTGACTGGGTTGCTTATAAAATTATTAAGGAAAAGCTCGGAATTAACTTGGTTGTAACAGCTCTTCCTTCAAACGAATCTGACCAGGATACAAAAATCAACGCTGCTGGTGCTGCAAACTCTCTTCCTGACTTGTTCATGGTAAGCGATAACTGTTTCCAGATTTTGACAAAACAGAGACTTCTTGCTCCTGTAGATGATATGTTTGCAATGATGCCTAACCGCACTGCAAAGCTTTATGATAAAGATGCCCGCAAGCACTCTACAGTAAACGGTGTTTGCTATGGTCTTGATCAGCCAGGTACAATCGTTCGTAATGAAGGTATTCTTATCCGCAAAGACTGGCTCGACAAACTCGGACTCAAAGTTCCTAAGACAACAGATGAATTCTTCGAAGTAATGAAAGCATTTACTTTCAAAGATCCAGATGGAAACGGAAAGAACGATACATACGGTCTCGGCGCGTATATCGAACTTAAGCCAATGTGTGAAGGTCTTGGTGCTCGTTTTGACCCATGGTTCGGTGCATTTGGTGTTGCTGGAACTTGGTCTATGTCTAAAGACGGCGCAGGTCTTAACATCAACAAACCAGAATATTACGATGCTCTTGAATTCCTCAAGAAAATCATTGATGCAAAGGTTATAGATCCAAACTGGACAGCTTATAAAAAGGATGACTACCGTGCTTCTTGGAAACAGGGAAAATTCGGTATCTTCCGTGAACAGAACGCTGCTGCATTTGCAGAATCTAACTATGCTCCATTCGATCAGAACTTCCCTAAAGGTGAATTGATTATCGTTGATCCACCTGTTGGACCAAAAGGAAAATCAGCTGCTGGTGTTTATGATCAGGCTTACCGCCGCTACTGTGTAGCAAAAAGAAACGCTGACCAGACAATCAAGAACTGGAAAGATGTTGATGGAACTAAAAAGACTATTACAAAGAAACAGATGATTGCTCGTCTTCTTGAATGGATGTCTTCTGACGAAGGTTACTATCTCCTTGGATACGGTGTTGAAGGTGTAAACTATGTACTTGATCCAAAAACAGGTGCACCAACAAAAGATGGTATTCCAGATAAGAACATGGCTTTCTCTAAGCCAAAGATGCAGCCTTTGACTCAGCTCCGCAACATGGTTTACTACAACTCAGATGCTGAACTTATGTCTCGTTACCCAACTTATACAACAGCAGTTTCAAAGAAACAGCTTTCTTCATTGAAGGCTCTCCGCGAAATGCAGTCTAAACCATGGACACCAGTAATTGGCGCTTCTCTTCTCCCTCTTCCAGATGCTGACCTTCAGCGTTTCTATGAACAGGGTGTAGTTGAATTTATGACAGGCAAACGCCAGCTTACAAAAGCTAACTGGGATGCTTGGTTGGCAGAATTCAACAACATGGGTGGAAAGGCTTGGGAACAGGCTGGTATTGCTAAGATGAAGGAAATGAACCTTCTTTACTAGTTTTAGTAAAATTAGTAAAACCCGAAAAGCGGTGTCGAAAGATACCGCTTTTTTTTTATTTAAATTTGATTTATATTCAATATATGAAAAATACACAAAAGAAAGAACTTGCAGTCTGTGGTTTTGAGGCTGTAAAAGCACTTGCAAAAGAAAATCCCCAGAAAATAAGACGGTTTTATTATACTGAAGAAAGAATGAATTCTTTTGGGGAATTATGTAGATCACTTGCAAAAAGAAAGGCTCCGTACAATAAAGTAAAAGATGAAAATGAATTAGAAAAACTTTGCGGAAGTGTTCACCATCAGGGTGTGGTTGCAATGATTGAGCAGCCGGAAATTAACCCTTTGGACAGCGATGTGACTAACGAATGGCTGCACGAAAAAGAGACTGCTTTGATCCTTGACCGCGTTGGTAATGCAAATAACCTTGGTGCGATTGTAAGAAGCGCAGCTTTTTTTGGTGTTAAAAATGTTATTATTCCTTTGGATGAAGCTCAGTCTTCGATTACAACAAGTTCGTACCGGGTTGCGCAAGGCGGAATGGAATATGTAAATATTTATTCTGTAAAGTCGATAGTCCGTTTGCTGGAAGCAATGAAAGGAAAAATGCTTCGTTTTGGTACAGATGTAAATGCAACTCAGCCAGTAGGAAAGTTAAAAGAATTAAGCGCAAATAAATCGGCTTTAATAGTTCTTGGAAATGAAGAGCACGGAATTTCAAAACAGGTAAAAGAAAATTGTGATGAACTTATTATAATTCCTAATACAAGCACATTTGGAAAAAGCGCTGAGCGTCCCATTGAAAGTTTGAATGTTGCGCAGGCGGCCGCAATTGTCTTGTATGAGATGAGAAAATAAAAAACTTATTTGCAATGTCTGGCACTTTTTTTTAGAAGGAAAATTTATTCAATAAGTATATAAAAAAATCGGTGGTCAAGAGATTTTTTTGCCCTTAAACCACCGATTTTTTTTAAGATATTTTTGTTAACGGTTCATTTCTGACTGTTTGCCTTTTGTCTGATGAGCCTTGATAATCGCTTCGATTTCGCGGAAGTCGGAAACTGGAAGGTCTCCGAAAATTGTATTTTTTGTAGCACAAGTTGCGTTGCCGAATTCAACGGCTTTTTGAGCATCATCGTAATGAAGAAGTCCAAAAAGAACGCCAGCACAATAAGCGTCGCCAGAACCAATGCGGTCAACAACGTCAATGTCTTTGTAAGGTTCTTCACGATAGAATTTGTCCAGACGTTTTAAATACACTGTCGAACCAAATGAATGAACTTTTGGACTGATTACTTCGCGTTGTGAAGTTGCAATCAACTGAATATTTGGATAATCGCGACAGAACTGCCTATGCATGTCTTCGAGAGTTCCTTTCATTTGGAACATACGGTGGCAACTTTCTTCGGAAATAAAAAGAACATCGACATAAGGTAGAACGTGTTTAATTGTTTCGCGGGCTGTTTCTTCGTCCCAAAGTGTTGCACGGTAGTTTACGTCAAACGCAATCTGAGTCCCTTCTGCCTTGAATTTTTTTATCATGTTGATTGCGAGATTACGAGTTGCTTCGCTCAAAGCTAGAGTGATTCCTGACGTGTAAAACATTCTTGCTTTTTTATAAATGTCTTCTGGAATTTCAGATTCCTTGATTTTTGTGATGGAAGAATTTTTTCGGTCGTAAACAACTGTCGGTTTGCGCGGATAAGCTCCGTTTTCGTAAAAATAAATTCCGACACGGGCCTCTGGAGATTCGTCCCAAATGATAAAGTCATCGCTGACAGAAGATGAGCGGATACGGTTTTTGATGAAAGTTCCAAGTTGATTTTTTGGAAGACGGGTGATAATTCCAGAACGGCAGCCTAAAAGAGAAACTCCACAGGCAACATTGAGTTCTGCTCCGCCCGCATGTTTTTTAAAAGAGTCGCTTTTGTAAATAAGTTCATTTACTGGAGGAGAAAGACGAAGCATTGTTTCTCCAAAAGTAATTAAATCAAATTCTTTGTGTTCGTAGAAAGCACCTTTTTTATCCATAAATCGCCTCAATTTAAAATTTCGTACGGATATTAGTTTAATGTTTAAAAGAAAATGGAACAAGTAGAATTATGAAAATTTTTCGCTTCTGTAAAACTTCGGCTGGCTTTGCGTGGACTTTTAATTTGGTGTCAATTATACTAGATGATATGGCAAAAAATGAAAAAAATAGAAAAAACTCGACAGGATTGGCTTTTGCTTGCTGGATTCTTGGATTTTTGATTCTTTTAATTGTATTTTTGGTAAAACAGGACGATATATATTCAAATTTAAAAACGACGCGATTTTTTGAACGCCTTTTTGGAACCACTCCGGAATTTATTCAAAAGCATGAAGTAAAAGAAAAAAAAGTACCGGAAATTGAAACCGTTATTGAATTGAAAACAGAAACAAAGCAAAGTTCTCAAGAAAACTTGGGAACAGAAGTGTTGCCTTCGGTTGAAAAATTTGATGAAAATAAATCGGCAAATGAAGATGTTCCTGACCAGAAAAAACAAAATCAGAGTGAAGGAATAAAAAAGACCGAAAAAACGGAAGAAAAACCGCAAGTTGCAAAAAATGAGGGAAAACAAGAAAAAAGCACGGAAAATTCTCCGGCAAATATAAAAAAAGAAGAAAAAACAAAAGCTCCTGAAAAGAAAACTATTACTGTAACTAACCAAAAAATTTATTTTGTTTATATTGGCGAAGATGGAACTTTGAGCAGAAAAATGATTACGCGGGCTGTTGAAAAAAATGATTCGCCGCTTGTGACTAATATGAATATTTTGCTTGCTGGACCAAATGCGCAGGAAAGTGCTCGCGGTTATAGAAGTTTGATTCCTGAGGGAACAAGGCTTTTGTCGGCTTCTGTGCGTGATGGTATTGCCTATTTGAATTTTAATGAGCAATTTGAGTTTAATACGGTCGGAATGGACGGTTATCAGGCTCAGCTTATGCAGATTGTTTATACTGCGACAGAATTTGGAACGGTAAACAGCGTGCAGTTTTTGATTGAAGGTCAGAAAAAAGAGTATTTGGGAAGTGAAGGAATTTGGATTGGAAGTCCGCTTTCGCGTTCAAGTTTTAATTAAAAAAATGTGGCAGGGATTGTAAGGGCGGCGAAGCCGGACACTGGACTGAACGAGAGCAGCGAGTGAAGGAAGCGGCTGGAGCCGAAAGGCGGAACCCTGAAAAGCCCGATTTTTGCGATGCAAAAAGCCACCCAAAAATTCAAAAAATTATTTTGCCGAATACGATTTTATAATTGAATCGAAATATTTGCTGTTTTTGCTATAGACTCCTTGAAAAACGGTCAAAGACATTATTGCGAGGTGGTTTTCGTCGAGATGTGTCAAAATTTTGAAGTCACGCGTGAAAGATTTTGAAATGTCGTTAAAAAACAAGTTTGACACTTTTGTTCCTGAAGATGCGGTTTCTAATTTTTGCAATTGAGAATAAGGATAAGTTCCGTCTGTGCCGAGTGTGAATTTTTGTAAAAGAGTGTCGGAAACGGTTGCTTTTTGTGCGGAATCGGTTTTTGAAAGGTCGATTATGTCGAAAGCGAGAATTGCGCTGTTTGAAAGTGTGTAAAAATTTTCGGCTTTTGCTGTCCACTGACTGTCGAGAGTGATTTTTTGGGTGAAGCCGGAAGTTTTTTTATAGGTGATTTTTTGTTTTTCGGCTTTTTTGTTGAGTGAAAATGAATGCTGGTCTTCGGTTTTTACAGGAAGTCCTTCAAATGCACTGAAATTTTCGTCGGAAGAAGAAGAAAGTTGACCTGCGGTTACAAGGTTAAAAACGATTTTTCCAGTTGAGTCTTCGATTGATTTTACGTTGAAAATTGGAATGAACGGGTCGAAATTGATTTTTACCTCGCCGCCAAATTGTTCAAATTCCTGTGGAACGGTAATTTTGTCTTCGATAAAACCGTTTGGAGAAGCTTTTTGGAGGCGGGCTGTAAGTTCGTAAAGCATATCGTGAAGGTAATTGATTATGTCTGTGTCTTCTGGAGAAATTGCGGAAATTATGCGTTCGCCGGTGAGCTCAACGTATTTTTTTGTAATGTCGAGCGAAAAAAGAATTTGAATGTCTTTTTTGGGTAAAAGTGACTTGACGTCTGTTTTTGACGGTGCAAAATAGCGCAGACCGTAAGTTCCTTCATCGTAAAAAATGATTCCGAAATATGATTCGCGCTCAAAGCTTTTGTCTTCGTAATAAACGAACTGTCCCGACAAATCCGGAATTTTTTTTGTTACGCCCGGAAGCGCAAAAAGACAAGAAAAAAATGAAAAAAACAAAACTGAAAAAAAGGATTTTTTTGAAGGAACGGATTTCATATTTCCTCGATTGAAAAAAAAGTGAAAAAAGACGGTCATTTTGCTTTTGCCGATTTGGGTTTTAGTTTAATGACCGTTTTTTATTTTGATGACGATTTTTTTAAACTCAAAGTTTGAAAAATTTGCATTTTGAGCTTAAAAAAGTTTATGCTTGAAGTTTTGCGAGTTCGTCTTTTACAAATTGAATTGCTTTTTCTGCTGCGCTTTCTGCTGGAACAAGTTCTGCTTCGGCTGCGCTGCGTGGTTTGAATTCAACATTTGGAAGATTTTTGTCGCCGACTGTAATTCTGAGAGGAATTCCAATCAGTTCCATATCGGCAAATTTAACTCCAGGGCGTTCGTCGCGGTCGTCAAGAAGGACTTCGATTCCTGCTTTTGTGAGTTTCTCGTAAATTGTGTCGGCAACTTCTTTCATTGCTCCGTTGTATTTGATTGGAACGATGCAAACTTGGAACGGTGCAACTGACATTGGCCAGATAATGCCTTTCTCGTCGTTGTTTTTTTCGATGATTGAGGCGAGTGTGCGGTCAACGCCGATTCCGTAGCAGCCCATTGTCGGTTCTGCCGGTTTGCCGTCTTTTGCAAGGAAAGTTACGTGCATTGACTTTGTGTATTTGTGACCGAGCTTGAAGATGTGGCCGAGCTCGTTTCCTTTTCTTGTATAGAAAGTTTCGCCACAGAGAGGGCATTTGTCGCCTTCTTTTACTGTGCGGACGTCTGCATTGATGTATGGGACGAAGTCGCGTAGCGGTTCAACGTGAATAATGTGATAGCCGTCTTTTCCAGAGCCTGCGATTGCATCGTGCATTTTTGCCTCGCCGTCTTTTACGACAGAATAATCAACTACGAGCGGACATTTTGCTGTAACCGGGCCGACAAAACCGTGTGGAGCGCCTGCGTATTCAAGAACTTCTTCTGCCTCTGCAAGGACAACTTCTGATGCTTTGAGGGTTGCTGCAAGTTTTGCTTCGTTTACGTCTAAATCTGCGCGGATAAGGACACAAACATAAGAAAGTGGATAGTAATCGCCGGCAGGGTCTTTTACCCTCTTCCATTTGTCTGCGCCGTTTGCGCCTGTCATGTCGAGTGATGAGTTGATTACGCGGTAAATGAGAGCCTTGATGAACATTTTTGGTGATTCGTCAAAGAATTTTTCCATATCTTCGATTGAGAAAACGTTTGGAGTTGCTACTATTTCGACAGGGAGCTCTGTTTTTGACGGTTTTTCGCCTTTTTTGTTTACAGAATCGTCCGAAGCGCACCATGCTTTTTCAACGTTAGCCGCAAAACCGCATTTTTCGTTCGGGCAGATAATCAAAGTGTCATCGCCGATTGGGGATTCAACCATGAATTCTTCTGAACCGCTTCCTCCCATTGCGCCTGAGTCCGCGCGCACTGGAATGATTTTGAGTCCAAGACGTTTGAATATGCGGAAATATGCTTTCTCGTAGAGTTTGTATGATTCATCAAGAGACTCGTCGTCAGCGTTCATTGTGTAGCCGTCCGCCATTATGAACTCGCGGCCGCGCATTACGCCGTATCTTGGGCGGATTTCATCTCTGTATTTTGTGTTGATCTGGTAAAGATTTACAGGGAGCTGCTTGTAAGAACTGAGTCCGTCGCGGACAATCGCAGTAAATGCTTCTTCTGCAGTTGGAGAAACAACCATGTCCTGTTCACCGCGGTTTTTTGCTTTGAGCATTTGTGAGCCCATAGTTTCCCAACGGCCAGATTCTTTCCAGATGTCGCCTGGGAGAATTACTGTTGGCTTAAATTCAAGGGCTTCAGCTGTATTGTTCCATTCCTCGCGGATTATTTGTTCGAGTTTATAAAGTGAGCGCAGTCCAAGCGGAAGATAAGTGTAAAGTCCGTTTCCGAGTTTGCGGGTGATTCCTGCTCTGAGCATAAGTTTGTGGCTTGCGATTACGGCTTCTGCCGGAGCTTCGCGGAGCGTTGAAATATAAAATTTTGAAGTTTTCATGATTTATATATTTTATTGAAATAAAACTTTAGTGGCAACTAACCGAAAAAATGTGTGATAAGGAATAAAAATAATTGAAAATGTTATGGAAAAAAAATGGGCTGAATAAGCGAATTTCGGTGAACCTGTCAATTCGGCTTATTCAACCCAAAAAAGTGAATTAGTTGCAGTTTAACGTCAAGTGGCGTGGAAGACCGTCAACCATAATCGGACTAAGTTCTGCCTGAATTAAAGGGTGAATGTAGTGAATCAAGTCTTTTGTAACATGGTCGTCACCAGAAATCCATTCAAGAGGAACTTTCTTTTCAACATTTGCAATGTCGCGAACGTCGGCAGTTTCTGTAATGCACATATATGGATCGTCAGAAACGCGCTTAAGAACAACAACTTTGCCTGTTTCACCCTCAAATGCTGCTTTTACGGCAGCTCCGCCAACATTGAAAGCTTCTGTAATGTCAGTGCGGCTTGAAATATGGGCGGCACAACGCTGGAGAGTTGAAAGCTCGATTGCACGAGCCTTTACTCCAAGTTCAAGCTGAAGTTTTGTTGCGAGAAAACTTGCGGTTCCAGACATTTGCTTGTGACCAAAAGCATCGACTGAATCAGCATGCTGGCCGAGTTCAAAAACATAACGTCCGTCAGGAAGTTTAATTCCTTCAGAAACAGCGATAACAACGGATTTTCCAGAAGAGGAAAGTTCTTTTACGCGGGTAATGAACATATCGATATTGAAAGGTTTTTCTGGAAGATAGATTAAATCAACTCCTTCGCAATCTTCTGATTTAGAAAGAGCAGAAGCTGCGGTAAGCCAGCCTGCATTGCGGCCCATAACTTCAACAACAGTTACAGTTGGATAATCGTAAACAAGACCATCGCGAATAATTTCTTTCATTGTAGAAGCGATGAATTTTGCCGCTGAACCAAAACCTGGTGTGTGGTCTGTAATTGCCAAATCGTTGTCGATTGTTTTTGGCACGCCAATAAAGCGGATTGGGCTTTTGATTTCTTCAGCATACTGCGAAAGCTTTGCAATTGTGTCCATTGAGTCATTTCCGCCGATGTAGAAGAAATACTCAATTTCGAGTTCTTTTAAAATTGCAAAGATTTTTTCAAAAGTTGCTTTGTCGCTGGCAACATCAGGAAGCTTATAGCGGCAAGAACCGAGATAAGAAGACGGAGTTCTTTTTAAAAGATCTATTTCCATTGTTGAACGGATTTTCTGGGACAAATCAACATACTGACGGTCGAGAAGTCCTTTGATACCGTGAAGCATACCATAAACTTTTTTTGCACCACGATCTCTAGCGGTTTGATAAACGCCGGCGAGTGATGAATTGATTACTGCTGTAGGTCCGCCAGACTGTCCAACAATTACATTTCCAATCATAAATTTCTCCATTAATTTTTAAAGTTAAAACTTTTTGTTAAAAAACCTTTTTATATAATATCACTAAAACACGGGAATAGAAACAAGAAATTTTATTTTAAAGTTTTAATTGTGTTAAAAATAAAAAATAAGCTTTTTTAGAACGAATACAAAGAATTTTTTGTCATTTTTAGACATTCAGCGCAACTAAATATATAGAAAGATGAAAAGTTTTTATGAGTGGACTTTTTTGTTTGTGGCAGGGATTGTAGGGGCGGCAAAGCCGTTGGCGAATAGCCAATGAAGCGTTAGCGGAACCCCGAAAAGCCCGGTTTTTGTGCAGCTTAGCGGAACAAAAAGCCACCCATAAACTTGAAATCGAATTTTGTATTTTTTTATTGGAGGAAAAATGAAAAGAAAAAATTTTAGGAAAATGGCGGAAATTTTAGTTTTGGCGGTTTGTGTTTGGCTTTTGTTCGGCTGTTCACATGGGTCTTCTAGCGGAGAGATGGCGGAAAATGAAAATTTTGAATACGGGAGCACAAAAGTTACGGTTTTTGTTCCGGATTATGCAAAAAGTATAAAAGAAAATACTCGTGTTGTTGCGACGCAGACAAATGCTGTAAAACTGGCATATAAAAGTGGCGATGAATTTGTCTGGCTGGAAGAGTTGGATTTTTCTTGCGCGGAGAAGATTGAAACTGAGGAAAATTCTCAAGAAAGTTATGTTCCCGGAAGTAATTATGTGTTTACGTTTGAAGGAATTCCGTGCGGAATTTATGCTGAAGGCGAAATTGAAATACATCTTTTGGATCAAAATGGAAAAACAGTTTCTAAAGGAAAAAATTCTAAGGAAATTGAAATTTTGACGGAAGAAACGGCGGTTGCAAGTTTTTATGCAGTTCCGGTTGAAGTTGAAGCAGGGGATTTTTCTCTTTCTGAAAACGAAATGAAATTTGTAAAAATAAAGACTGAAGCTGGATATGATTACGAAATTTCTGTTATTCTTGGAGAAAATGACTCTTTGTATCCGAATTTGGCAGTTTTTTATGCTGACGGTTCCTTAAAAGATTTAGTTTGCCTGGAAAACGGAACTTTAAAGCTTGACAGTGCCGAAACAAATGCAACGTATTTTGTTGGAATCTGGACGGTGGATTTTGAAATTTCTTCGTGTTCGGTTGTTTGTAAAAAGCTTGAAAATGAAGTTGATGAAGATGAAAATAAAAACTGCGGAAATTTAATTGCAAAAATTGATTTTGCCGAAAGCGATTTTTTTTGTTTGAACTGCGGAATTCACTACGAAAGCCAGGAGGAAGCGGAAAAATGCTGCTTTGAAGAAGGTTGTCCAAATTTTGGACAACCTGAATTTGTAGTTGCCGGAGAATATAAAATGGGTGTAAACGGCGGATTCCAAAAACAGGCGGCAAATGAAGGATTTCAAACTGTAAATAATATTAGGGTAAGTACAAAAATTGATGAAAATTTTGCGGTGCTTGAATTAAAGAGTAAAGAACAGCAGGGATTTGTGGAATTTTCGGTTGAAAAAAAGATGTATTTGACGGTTACAGAAATATTGGGAAGTTCACAAAAAGAACAATATGGAATTTCAATTGCTTCAAAAGACGGAGAAGCGAGTTTTGAGGGTGAAATTGTTTCTACAGAAGAGTTGCCGAAGACCAAAACAGGAAGTACAGACATTGCCGGGAAAAAAATTACGTTGACGGCAGGGACTTACAGGCTTGGTGCGCATCAGGCAGGAGTAAAAGCAAAACTGTCGGAACTGCTGTTTGAGGAATTTGAAGAATAAGTTTTTTTGTTAAATTTTTTAAGGAAGATTTACAGAAAGTTTGGTTGAAATAAAAAAAACAGCCTTTGATTATTATTTTGAAATAATTGAAGGCTGTTTTTTGCAAATCGATTTTTGAAAATGTCTGCGTCTTTTTTTTGCTGAGGCTAAAAGGCACAGAAGAATTTTATAATTCTTCGTGGATATAGCGTTTTATGGCTTTTTGCTCCAGTTTGTCTTGCAATTCGAATTTTTTAATTGCCCAGCTTATTGTCTTTACGCTAATCATCATTGCGAGGATGATTCCTGCAAAAAGTATAAAAGGAAGCAAAACATTTACTGAAATTCCGTTTGCAATAACTGGAAATTTTGAGAGGAAAATAAAACTTCCTCCAACCAATACGAGTTCTATTGCAAGTCCGAGTATTATATTAAAAAGTGCGACGCAAAGATTGAAAACTAAAGTTCTATCGTGAGTTGTCATTTTTTCTCCCATAAAAACACCACGTTAGCGGCGAGCCACGGATGGCGAGAATCATAGTTTGTGAAAGCAACGCTTGAACAAACTGCAATGATAAAAAATACAGGGATGTAATTTTTATCATGTCTCCTTATTTGAATTTGATTTTTTTACTGTAAATGCGAATGAGATTAAAAGAAGAATTCCGCAGACTACAACCGCCGCGTCTGCAACATTAAATGTTGGCCAGCGGTCCATTCCAAAAATTCCGTAGAATTTTACATCAATAAAATCAATTACGCCTTCTTTGCGGAAAAAACGGTCGATTAAATTTCCAAGTCCGCCGCCGGCAATTCCTGCAATTGCCCATCTTTGAAGTGAGCTGAATTCGTCGTTTCTAAAATAGACAATAAGCACTAAGATAATTACAAACAACGGAACTATGCGGAATAAAAAGGCTCTTGCAGTTAAAGACCAGCCCTGCCCTATGCTGAATGCAATTCCTGGATTGCAAACGTGTATAATTCTTAAAAAATCACCAAAAAAAGAAGAGCCCATGCTTGGTGGAAAAGTAAGCGGAATAATTTTTACAATTAACTGCTTTGTAATCTGATCTGCAGCGATTACAAGAAGCATTAAAATAAGTGGAATCAATTTTTTTGAAAGAGACGTTTTTGTTTTAAATTCCACAACGATATTTTCTGTGTCCATAAATTGAAAGTATAAAAGAATAAAAGTTTATAGTCTATAGTTTTTAATTAGCTGTAGACATTCAAAAAAAGAGCGGTTTGTTTTTTATGTTTCATTCAGATTCTATCTGTTCTGCGGTTTTATTTGCCAGATAGCGCGGAATAAAGAACGACGAATCTCTCGAAAATCCATATTTTTTTGCAAGAGGAATATTTGTCTGTTCGATAAATCCAAATTTTGAAGTTTTGTATTCTTGAATTGTGTTTAAACTGAAAAATCCTGCGGTTTGAACTCCTGCATTTTCTGTAATCTGGCAGATTGACTTAAAATCGAGGCTGTCAAACACAAAAAAGAGCGGAAAATCTTTTCCATAAAGTTTTTGCGCAAGTTTCGCGAGCGCTTTGTATGAATTTGTGTGATTTAATTTTGCCGCTATGGTTTCGGTTTTTTGAAAATTATTTTTGTCGTTTAAAAACATAAATTTTCTGAAAATACGCGAATTGAGAATTCCAGGAAGATAAAGGCAGTCATGCGAATAAAAATCTGCCGCTAAAACCGTAAAGCCTTTTTTTGACAAAAAAAGCAGATAAGGTTCATAATCTTGAGTTTCGGCAGTTTCGCTTCCGCAAAAAACAATTATTGGTTTTTGCTTTTTTTGCGTCAATTCTTGTGTTGGAGCAGGGAGTTCAAGCGTTGTAGTTTCTGTATTTTCTGAAAAAATTTTCTTTAATTCAGTTTTTTCTGAAGAAATTGTCAACGGTTCGTAGATTTTTAAGGTTCCTGTTGAGCTGTAGAAAAAATCGCCTGGCAAAAGTTGTTCAAATCCGTGAGAAATGCTTCCGCTCAGACGGTAAACTGTTTTTTTTGAATTGAAATTTTTTGGTTCAATTTTTACAGGACGGTTTAAAATCAAAAATACTGCCGAAAAAACAATCAAAATCAATTCCAAAATGCTAAAAACTGAAAATAAAGCCGAATATCTGTCGACAAAAACTCTTGAAAAAAGTCTTAAAATTGCACGGAAATTTGTTGCGAAAACGATAAATGAAAGAGCTGCAAGAAAGATGTTTGGTACGGTTAAATTCCACAAAAAAATATTTGCGAGAGAAAGAAAAAATGCAATTGGAGCAAGAACAGAGCAAGAGTCAATTGTTAAATTTCGTGCAAAAAAGAATCTTACACAGACTATAAATAACAAAAAAACAATTAGCATTTGTGAAAGAAAAGCGTCAAACATATGTTTATAATAGTGAAAAGTTGAGTTATAATCTATAAATAGCTATGCCACCTGTTAAAAAAGTAAAACTCGATTTGTCAAAAATCAAAATGGCCATAAGGGCTGGAATTCCTCTTTCGATAACGACTTATACTCTTCCGCGAGAAATGGAAGCTTATATCGATTCGGTGTTGAAGGCGTTCTTAAACGAATTGAATCAAAATCAAATGTCAGAATATTTGACGTATTGTTTGAACGAGCTTTTGACAAACGGTAAAAAAGCAAATACAAAGAGAATCTTTTTTAAGCAGAAAAATCTCGATATTTTTAACGCAGAGCAATATTCTGAAGGTATAAAGAATTTTAAGAGGGAAACACTCTCTAATATTCGTTATTACCTTGATTTGCAGAAAAAAGCCGGACTTTACGTAAAACTTATTCTTCAGGCGCGCAACAATAAAATCAAAATTGAAGTTCGTAATAATTCCGAATTGACAGTTGAAGAATACAAACGAATGCATGACAAACTCAGCCGGGCTCAGCAGTATACTTCGGTTGATCAGGCAACGAATCAGGTTCTTGATGAAACAGAAGGTGCTGGACTTGGGCTTATAATTATGATTTTGATACTGGAAAAAATTGGACTTACAGAAGAAAATTTCCAGATTTTGTGCGAAAATGGCGAAACAATTACAAGAATAATTCTTCCGCTGGACGAAAAAACTCAAAATAATTTAAGTGTTGTAAGCCGGGAATTTGTCAATTTGATTGATGAGTTGCCGCAATTTCCAGATTCCGTCATGCGGATAAACCGTCTTTTAAACAACCCGGATTCGAAAATGAGCGAAATTGCTACGCTTATTTCCAGCGACATTTCCCTTACTTCCGATTTGTTAAGACTTGTAAATTCTGCAACTTTTGCCCTGGCTTCTCCTTGCCGAAGTATTTCTGACGCTGTTAAACTTGTAGGAATTCGCGGAATAAAAAATATGATTCTTTCTGTAAGTTCAATGAATGTTTTGAATACACTTGGAGAAGAAACAAAAGCCTTGTGGACACACGCTTATCGTGTAGCTTTTTATACTTACAATCTGGCAAGAAATTTTTATTCATCGGATAGAACTATAGTCGAAGATTCTTATATCTGCGGTCTTTTGCATGATATGGGAAAATTGATTTTTGAAACAACTCATCCTGCGTACATAAACCGGATAAAAGACATTTGCGCTCAAAAAGGAATTCAGCCGGATATTTTTGAAAAACTTGTCGCTGGTGTAAACCATGGAGAAATTGGTGCCTTAATTGCAGAAAAGTGGAACTTTCCGGAAGTCATTGTTTCTGTAATTCGGCATCATCACGAACCTGACCTTGCTCCGGAA
This sequence comes from Treponema sp. UBA785, assembly GCF_002297065.1. Taxonomy (NCBI): domain Bacteria; kingdom Pseudomonadati; phylum Spirochaetota; class Spirochaetia; order Treponematales; family Treponemataceae; genus Treponema; species Treponema sp. UBA785. The sequence goes on from NZ_DBJD01000097.1 coordinate 21,522, forward strand.
AATGTTAAAAAGCTGACCGAAATTGTTTATCTTTCGGATATGATTGCGCATTATCAGATAAAAGATATTGATTTTTATCAGTTTGATCAGGAAGTTTTGGCAAAATTTCATATTACAAACGAAATTCAGATGCAAAAAATTAGCGACAGTTTGGAAAAGGCTTTTGACAAAGAGTCGCAGTAAATTCGATTTTTTTTCAAACAGAATTTATGCGGCTCTTCTGTAAAATTTTACGCGGATTTCATTGCAAAAAAGACAGAGAAAAAGTGCAGGACGCTTCCTGCGATTACAAAAAGATGGAAGATTGAATGTGCCCATTTTACGCTTTTTGCGCTGTAAAATGCAAATCCGACTGTATAAATAAGTCCGCCCCAAATAAGCATTGAAAAACTTAATTTTGGCAATGCGTTTTTTAATGGAATAAAAGCGGCTAAAACAAGCCAGCCCATTAAAATATAAGTGATTGAACTAATTTTTCGCATTTTATTGCCAAAAACTGAGTAGATTGTAATTCCTAAAGCGGCAAGTCCCCAGATTATTCCAAACATTGTCCAGCCGAACGCTCCGCCGAGATTTACAAGGCAATATGGCGTGTATGTTCCTGCAATTAAAAGATAAATAGAAACATGGTCAAAAATTTGGAATACTTTTTTTACGCGCATATTTGTAAAAGCATGGTAAAGACAAGACATTGTGTAAAGAAGAATCATTGATGCGCCGTAAATGGAAACGCTCGTAATTACCATTGGTCTTTTTGGCGAAAAAACAATTAAAAGTACGATTGCTGCAATTGCCAGAAGCGAACCCGCTCCATGGCTTACGGAATTGAAAATTTCTTCGCCCAAAGTGTAAGGTTTGACAGGTAACTTTTTGTTTTGTTCAAAAGCTTTGTTTTCTGTTTTGAGAGTCATAATTTTCCTCGCATTTTTGTGAATTTGTTTTCTGAAAAATTAGACACTCTTTTTGTAAAAAGGTTGCATTTTTTTTGCATGCGTTAGGGATTGCTGGCCGCGTAAGCGGTTCGGACGCGCCTGCGCGGCTGAACGGAAAAATTGCGCAGCAATTTTATAACGCAAAAGCCCGGCTCAATAAAAACAGTTAGTTTTTATTGAGAAACGCCCTGACTTTCTTTTTTTAGATTTTTCCAGGCAAAAAAGAAAATTGGAAGTTCAACTGCGAGCATTGCAATCCAGCCGGCGAGACAAGCATAGGCTGTTCCGATAATTCCAAACATTTTGCAGAAAATAAAACTGAAAATTACGCGGAAAATTATCTGGGATGTTGTCGAGATTACGGTTATTTTTATGTCGCCTGTTCCGCGGAAAAATGCCTGAATTCCGTTGGTTGTTGCCGGCAAAAAGTAAAGGCAGGCCATGACAAAAAGATATTTTTCGCCAAGACGCAAAACTTCGCTTTCGTTTTGTCCTGCAAAAAGCAAAACCAGCTGTTTTCTAAAAAGAATAACCAAAATTGACGTAACAATAATATAAATCCATTCGAGCGAAAAGCCTTTTAAAAAACCTTCACGCTGGCGGGCCGGCTTTTTTGCTCCGCGGTTTTGAGCCATAAAGGTTGTGATTGTGTGTCCAATGCTCTGGGTCGGTTGGTAGCAAAAATCGTCAATTTTTGTTCCGGCGTTGAAAGTTGCGATTGCATCAACTCCAAGAGGATTGACCGCGCACTGAACCAAAAGTTTTCCGACATACAAAACGCATTGCTGCAAGGCCGTTGCCCAGGAATAATTGACTGTCCGCAATATAAGCGAGCGTTCAACTTTGAATTCCCGCGGTTTTAGTGCGAGAAGCGGAACTTTTTTGTAAACATAGATGATTATTAAAATACAGCTGATTAACTGAGAGGCAACTGTTGCATAGGCCGCTCCGTGCATTTCAAAACCGCAGACAGCAACTAAAAAGTAGTCGAGAATTCCATTTAAAACCGCGCTTATTGCAACACAGATGATTGGAGAAGTTGAATCTCCGGCAGCGCGCAAGGCGGAAGCGTAAACATTGTAAAAAAAAGTAAAAATCAGTCCGGCGAATACGACGCGGAGATAATTTGCTGTGTGTTCGATTAAATCTTCGGGACAGCGGATTGCACGCAAAAGTTGTTTTACAAAAATAAAGCACACGACGCTTACGGCAAGAGTAAAGCAAAAACCAATTGCTATTGTAGTGCTGATTTCGTTTTTAAGTTTTTTTTCGTCTTTTGCGCCGTAAAACTCCGACATGATTATGCTGGCGCCAAGACAGATTCCAACGATAAGAAAAATCATGATATTCATTACGGGATTTGCAATTCCGACAGCGGCAAGACATTCTTTTCCTGCAAAACGGCCGAGAATTATCGAATCGACTGCATTATAAGTCAATTGAAAAAAATTTCCCAAAATCAAGGGAATTGCGTAGTTTATAAGCTGCGGATATGTTTTTCCGACTGTAAAATCTTTCATTTTGAATGCCTCGTAATTTTTACGGCAATTTTGAAGATTTTTTAGAAATTGCTGTATTTTTTTGGGGGAAAATTGTGAACTTTTTTATTTGGGGCCATTTTGGACTGTCCATTTTTTTATGCAGCTGTTGCGTTTTTCAAAAATTTTCATTTGACGACGCAACTTTTGCATATTTTGTTTTTGGACAGTCCAAAACCGAGTCTTTCAGAGTTCCGGCTTTCGCCTGCATTGCTTCACTTTGTTCCGCAACGCGCTTTGCGCGCTCTTACAGCCTCTTGTCCGAAATTTACTGTTTTATCATCGCGTGATATTCCTGCAAAGACTTTACTCCGCCCTCGCCGCCTTTTCCGTTCTTTACAGCCTCGATTCCCTGAACTGCGGCATAAGCGCCTGCCAAGGTCGTAATGTAAGGAACTTTGTATTTAAGGCACGCCTTGCGGATTGTCTTTCTGTCCTCGGCATAATTGCGTTTTGCCTTTGGTGTGTTGATTACAAGGCAGACTTCCTTGTTCATAATTATGTCTACAACGTCCGGGCGGCCGGCGCCAATCTTGTTCACTTCCTCGCATTTGATTCCGTTTTCGCGGTAGAATTCAGCAGTTCCCTGCGTGCATACAAGAGTGAATCCTAGCTTAGAAAGAGTTTTTCCGATGTAAAGAACCTGTCCTTTTAAGCCTTCTTTGTCGCTAAGAGAAATCAGGACTTTCTTGTTTTCCCACGGAGCTGGAGCGTGCGGCAGTTCTGCGCCTGCGGCTTCCTGAGCCTTGTAGAAAGCGAGCGGGAAGTTGTCTGAAAGCCCGAGAACCTCGCCAGTCGAGCGCATTTCAGGTCCGAGAATCGGGTCAACGCCCGGAAATCTCGCCCACGGAAGAACTGCCTCCTTCGCTCCAAAATACGGAATAACCTTGTCTTTAAGCCCGAGAGATTTTAATGATTCTCCAAGCATCATTCTTGTGGCAAGGCGCGCCATCTGAGTGTCGCAGACTTTGGAAACGAGCGGAACGGTGCGGCTTGCGCGCGGATTCGCCTCGATTACGTAAACTTTTCCGTCCTCAATAGCGTACTGCATATTCATAAGACCGCAGACATGGAGAGCCTCAGCAATTTTCTTTGTGTATTCCTTGATTGTCTCAAGATTTGCAAGAGGAATTGAAACCGGAGGAATAACGCAGGCAGAATCTCCAGAATGGATTCCTGCAAGCTCGATATGCTCCATAACTGCCGGAATGTAAACATGCTCAGAATCTGCAAGCGCGTCTGCCTCGCATTCAAGAGCATTCTTAAGGAAGCGGTCGATAAGAAGCGGGCGGTCTGGGGTTACGCCGACAGCCTTTTCAACATACTCGCGCAAAGTCTTTTCGTCGTAGATAACTTCCATTCCCCGTCCGCCAAGAACAAACGACGGGCGAATCATAATCGGATAGCCGATTTTGTCTGCAATTGCCTTTGCCTCGTCAAAATTAACAGCCATTCCGCTTTCCGGCATCGGGATTTCGAGTTTTTCCATCATGTGGCGGAACAAGTCGCGGTCTTCGGCAATATCGATAGAGTCGATTGAAGTTCCGAGAATATTCACGCCGTTTTCCTGAAGCTCGCGCGCAATATTGAGAGGAGTCTGTCCTCCAAACTGAACGATAACGCCAAAAGGCTTTTCCTTCTCGTAAATCTGAAGAACATCCTCAGTTGTTACAGGCTCAAAATAGAGTTTGTCAGAAGTGTCATAGTCTGTGGAAACTGTCTCAGGGTTGCAGTTCACGATTATTGTCTCGTAGCCAAGCTCTTTGAGCTGCATTGCGGCGTGGCAGCAGCAGTAGTCGAACTCGATTCCCTGTCCGATTCTGTTAGGTCCGCCGCCAAGAATCATTACTTTTTTCTTGTTGTCTGTGGCAGTCGATTTGTCAACCGCGTTGTAAGTCGAGTAATAATAGCAGGCGTTTTCTACTCCGCTTACAGGAACTCTAAGCCATGCTTCCTTAATTCCAAGCTCGTTGCGGCGTTTGCGGATGTCTTTTTCTGCAACCTTGAGAATTTTTGAAAGATATTTGTCGCTGAATCCGTCTTTTTTCGCCTTAATCAAAAGCTTGTCTTCCGGAACGCGTCCTGGATTTTTGAGCATTTCTTCCTCAAGGTCAACCATTTCCTTCATTTCTTTGAGGAAATATTCTTTTACGTAAGTGATTTTTGAAAGAGTCTCAAGCGGAACGCCTTT
>NZ_DBJD01000043.1:0-4260 GCF_002297065.1 Treponema sp. UBA785
ACTGTTCTTATCAAAACTCGAAGTTGGGGCTTTATATGTTAAAAAAAAGCTTCTGTCTAAAAGTTTTTAACTTGCACGTTAAAAACTTTTTACTTATAATCGGTTGTATGGTTGTACGAAAAGAATTTATGAAAATCCTTTGGAATTGGAAGGATAAAAAGGTCATAAAAGTTGTTACAGGCGTAAGGCGTTGCGGAAAATCAACGCTGCTTAGCCAGTTTAAATCGGAAGTCGAAAAACTTGGAGAATGCAACACAATTTCAATCAATTTTGACGACCTTGAAAACGAATTCCTTTGCGATTATCACGTTCTTTATAAGCATTTGAGGGGAAAAATTACTGCAGGGCAGATGAACTATGTTTTTCTTGACGAAATTCAGCTTGTTCCGCAGTTTGAAAAAGTCGTGAACAGCCTTTTTCTAAAGGACAACGTTGACATTTACATCACTGGCTCAAACGCCTATATGCTTTCAGGCGAGATTGCGACTCTTCTCTCCGGTCGGTATGTCGAAATAAAAATGCTGCCGTTTTCGTTTGCCGAATATGCGCAATTCAAGAGTGACTTTTTAAAAAAGGAAGTTACGGCGGATGAAACTTTGTACAACGAGTACGTTTCGGTCGGAGGATTTCCCTATGTCGCGTCAATCAGTACCGATAAGAATCTAGTTCGCGACTATATCCGCGGAATTTATTCCACTATTGTTCTCAAAGACATAATCCAGCGCAAAAAACTTTCTGATTCTGACGTTCTGGAAAAAGTCTGCAAGTTCACGCTTTCTAATGTGGGAAATCTTGTCTCGTCAAAGAAAGTGAGCGACACATTGACAAGCGGCGGACGCAAAACTTCCCCGGCTACTGTGGAAAACTGTTACAGCGCATTGACTGAAAGTTATCTTTTTTACAAAGCGACGCGCTACGATATAAAAGGCAAGGAATTTCTTAAAAGTCTTGAGAAATATTACGCCGTTGACATGGGACTGCGTTTTTTTATGCTGGGAATCAGAACCGGCGATGACGGATTTATCTTAGAAAATGTGGTTTATCTTGAGCTTTTGCGGCGCGGCTATGAAGTCTATGTTGGAAAATACAACGACCTTGAAATTGACTTTGTGGCAAAAAAAGACGGGCTGACAGAATATTATCAGGTTGCGCTTTCTGTGCGTGAGCAAAGCACTTTGGAGCGTGAACTGCGCCCGTTCAGGCTGATGAAGGACAATTATCCGAAACTTCTGATAACTTTGGACAACTCAAACAACATTGACCATAACGGAATAATTCAGATTTATGCGGTAAAGTGGCTGGCTTCTGCATAATTAAAATATTATTTTCTTCTCTTCTGACCGGTCTGTCGTGGGAATTTTTTATGAATACGATTGAAAAAGAAGAAAAAAGATTCCGTACCCATTACGATTTTAGGTTTTTAAGAAAATGACATTCGTACTGAATACGATTCAAGGATTCTGATAAAAACATGATTCGTATTGAGTACGATTTGAAAATTTCTGAAAAGCAATGTTCGTACTGAGTACGATTTTTGAATTTTGGTAAAAATGGCTTTCGTACTCAGTACGATTCAAGAATTTTTAGAAAATAGAATTCGTAATAAGTGCAAGAGATAGAAACAAAAAGCCCGGCGATGAACAAAAGCTTCATTTGAAAAACTTTGTTGCTTTCGCTGGGCTAGAAATTAACTAAAAGTTAATGCAGGATTAGATCTATTTTGTTGTCGCTTTAATTGAGAAGCTAGAGATGCCGCAATTTACCTTTTTAAGCTCTGCAGCCTTTGTCGTAACCCAACTGAATTTAAGTGTATACTCACCTGCATCAAGTTCAACAGAATCTGCTGTCACATCATTCGCTGATTTTGAGCCAGCTTCTGCCTGTTTGCTTGCTTTTGAATTTCCCTCAGCATCAATAATTTCAATTTTTCCAGCAAGAGCTGAGCTTTGTGTGTTAAATGCTTTTACAGCAGTTTCTACATCAGATTTTGCAGAAAGTGTAAATTTATATGTTGCATACGCCATAACAGTACTTGCATCAAAGGAAATCTTCGTGTTTCCATCCTGCAAGTTTGACACAATCAACATACCTGCTGAAGTTGTTCCGTTTTTAACACCGTCATCTCCACTATAAGTTTGAGAACCATATCTTGGGTAGCCGTCATCAAGAGAGTATCCTTCTGCAACGCCTGCACCTTCAATTGCTGTCTGCACGTCTGAGAATACACCTTCCTCTCCTGTGACAGCTGGCGCATTTTCTTCTAAAGAACCATCATACGCAATTGTTGCAGTTTTTGTTGTTCCTGTCTCGCCGCCGGTTTCTGTGCCGCCGGTTTCTCCACCAGTCTCGCTTCCGCCTGTCTCTCCACCAGTTTCACCTCCGGTTTCGCTTCCGCTAGAGCCAGCCACAGTGATAACTAATGTTGCATTCGAAGGAGCTTTGTCAACCTTTGTGTAAGTGGTTGTATATGTTTCGCCGTCTTCAGTCTCTGTTGTTGTGAATGATTTTTTGTCGGAAGAAAAAGTTCCTTCGATTATCTCTGTCTTCTCTTGTCCGGCATCGTCTTTGTATTTGCTCGTGATTGTGATTTTAGAGCCGTCAACAACATACGTGAATGTCTCTTTTTCAGAATAAGGAATATCCACAGAATTTGTCTTTGTATAGTCCAGCTTTTCGTAATCAATAGAATCAGAACCAGCTATATATGCAGTGCCTTTTGAGCTGTCTTCAATATGGACATAAATAACATTTTTATAAGTAAGCTCGACTCCTGCTTCTTCTGTGTTGTCTGAAAAATCCTCCATAGCCCAGTAGGTGTTTTCAAAGCCGTTTTTGTCGCCATCTCCACCGTCATCGTCGCTAGAGCAGGCGATAAAGCTCGTCATTGCCGCAAGAGCTGCAAATGCCGCCGTAATTCTCAACATTTTTTTCATAATTCTCCTCCAAAAAAGAATTTTTTCTTAGATAAGAAAATGATAATATGTCTTTTGTAGAAAATGGGGGGGGGTATTTGCACAATACTGACATTTTTTGTGTTTTTTATCAAAAATCTTTTTTCAATTTTATGCCGTTAATTTTTTTATCTACAATTTCGTGCTAAAATTCTGTTATGGCTTGCGTTTATTCCTACGGCTCTCCGCTCGGGGAGATTTTGATTGAAAGCGACGGAGATTTTTTGACAGGACTTTTCTTTAAGGATTCTCCTGACTCAAAAAAGCATAAGATTTTTGAATCGGATTATGATCAAAATGTGAAAAATGCCCGCGATTCCGGCATTTCTGCCGTTGCCGAGGCTTGCCGCTGGCTCGACATTTATTTTTCGGGGCGGAGTCCTGATTTTGCTCCGAAGTTCAAAATCGAAAATCTTACGCCTTTCAGAAAGCTTGTCGTTGATGAGATGATGAAAATTCCGTTCGGAAAAACTTTGACTTACGGCGAGATTGCAAAGAAAATCGCGGCTGAAAAAGGAATTAAGAAAATGAGCGCGCAGGCGGTCGGGGGAGCGGTGGGCTGGAATCCAATCTGCATAATCGTTCCGTGCCACCGCGTCGTCGGCTCAAACGGAAGTCTGACAGGCTACGGCGGCGGAATCAAAAACAAAATCGCGCTCTTGAAGATAGAAGGAATTGATGTCGGGAAGTTCTCTGTTCCGAAAAATTCGCGATTCTTGTGATTCCCACTTAAAAAACACATAAAATTCACATACATTCAAGTGTAAACTGCTGTTTTTGGAGGATATTATGGCAAATTTAACAATCACTTTGGATGACCAGGACAAAAAGGATATTTCTTCATTCTGCGAGTAGGTCGGAATGACAGTTTCAGGCCTTTACAATGTTTTTACAAAGCAAGTTCTCCGCGAAGGACGGATTCCGTTTGACATTGCCGTTGACCGCCCGAATCGCAAGACAATCAAGGCGATGAAAGAAGGCGACAGAATTGCGAACGACCCGAATGTGAAGGGATATAATAATGTTCATGACTTGATGGAGGCTTTGTTAAAATAATGGAATTTTCAAAAGAAAAAACAAAATACGAAGTAAAATTTACCTCCGCAATGAAAAAGGACATGAAAAAAGTTGAAAAGCGGCATTACGACTTAAGCCTTTTTGCAGAAATAGTAGGAAAACTTGCAAACGGTCTGCCTCTCGATGAAAAATACTGCGACCATGCGCTTGAAGGAAACTGGAAGAACCACCGTGAATGTCACATAAAACCGGACTGGCTTCTAGTTTATCAGGCTCAATTTCGAGTTTTAAA
>NZ_DBJD01000033.1:0-19286 GCF_002297065.1 Treponema sp. UBA785
GCGCAACGTAGTTTATAATTGCATGAGGAAGATAGCCGCGTGCGCGAAATTCATTAAGCGAAGTTGAACCGTGGCGTTTTGAGAGCTTTTTCCCGTCCGAGCCGTTTACCATCGGCAAATGGCAGAATTCAGGATGCTCCCAGCCGAAAGCCTTGTACATCTGCACATGGAGCGGAGTTGAAGGAATCCATTCCTGAGCGCGCATAACGTGCGAAATCTTCATAAGATGATCGTCAACAATATTCGCAAGGTGGTAAGTCGGAAATCCGTCTGACTTCAAGAGAATTGGGTCAGGAGAAATATCCTCGTTCTTCCATACAATGTCTCCCAAAATATGGTCGTGGAATTTTGTCTCGCCTTCCATCGGAACCTTTAAGCGAATTACGTGAGGAACTCCAGAAGCAAGCTTTTCTTTTACTTCTTCTTCTGTCAAATGCCGGCAGTTTCTGTCATAGCCAGGTGCCATTTTATTTTCTGTCTGAATTTTGCGGATTCTTTCAAGGCGTTCAGCATCGCAGAAACAATAATAAGCCTCGCCTTTTTCAATAAGCTCGTTCGCGTATTTTTTGTAAAGCTCGAAACGCTCGCTCTGAACGTAAGGACCGTATTCACCGCCCTTGTCGCCGCCTTCGTCCCAGTCAATTCCAAGCCAGGCAAGAGTATCATAAAGATTTTTTACGTATTTTTCGTCGTAACGTGTGCGGTCGGTGTCTTCAAGACGCAAAATAAATTTTCCGCCCTTTGAGCGCGCAAAAAGATAATTGAACAGCGCAGTCCTTACACCGCCAATATGCTGCATTCCAGTCGGAGACGGAGCGTAGCGAACACGAACTTCTTTAATATTTTCCATGTCATTCCTCTTAAATTCAATAAATGAATTTTATAATTCCCTAAATTCCAAATTTAAAATCCAGCATTCAGGCTATAAAAAAACAATTTTATCTTTTCATTATACTGAAAATAAGAACTTCTGGGCAACTATGGTAAAAAAAATCTACTTTTTCTTTAATTTTTTGCAGCACCAGAAAAAAACAGGAATCAAAAAGCTGTCCGCCAAAAGCCAAGCCAACGGACTCGCAGCACAAGCAGCGGCAAATCCAAACATCGGAATAAAAATAACTCCGATTACACCTCGTCCAACAAGTTCAAATGCTCCGGCAAATACAGCAACCGTTGAAAATCCCATTCCCTGAATCATAAACCTTACGACATTCACAAGAACCAAAAGAACATAACAGGCGCTGTTTACAAGCAAAAACATGCGCACATTTTTACAGACAAGCTCCACAACTTCAGGCGCTTCATTTTTGTTCATAAAAAGATTGGTCAACGCTTCGCTTCCAAAAAACATCACGACAAATGCAAAGGCAGAATAAATAAAACCGATAATGCAGGCGCTAAAAAGCCCGCTGTTCAAACGTTCAGTTTTTCCTGCGCCGACATTCTGTCCGCCATAAGTCGCCATTGTTGTTCCTAAAGCATCAAAAGGCGTCGCAAAAAAAATATTTATTTTAGCTCCAGTTGCAATCGAAGCAACATAAACTGATCCAAGAACGTTGACCGCAGCCTGCAAAATTACAGAGCCGATTGCTGTAATTGAATATTGAAGCCCCATCGGAACACCAGTTCCAAGAAGGCTAAGACTCCTCCTTGAACTAAAAATCCTGTCTTCCTTATTCAACCTTAAAATTTCAAATTTTGTGTGCATATAAAAAAAACAGATTATTCCGGCAATTCCCTGGCTTATAACAGTCGCATAGGCAGCGCCGGGAATTCCCCAGCCAAAACAAGCAATAAAAATCAAATCAAGAATAATATTTAAAACTGCAGAAAAAATCAAAAAATATAGAGGTGTCTTGCTGTCGCCAACAGCACGTATTATTCCAGAAAGAAGATCATAGAGAATTACGACAGGAATTCCAGCCAGAATAACCACAAAATAATCATAAGCGCCATCAACAACGTCGGCAGGAGTTTTTAAAAGTACGAGAAGCGGCTTGCAAAAAATCACAGTAACCGCAGTCAGAACAATTGCAAAAATTCCGCCCAAAACAGCAGAATTAAAGACAAACTGCCTCATTCCGCAAAAATCTTTTGCACCAAACTTTTGAGCAACAGGAATTGCGAACCCAGAGCAAAGTCCCATGCAAAAACCAATAATCATAAAATTGAGCGACCCTGTAGAACCAACAGAAGCTAAAGCCGAAACTCCCAAAAACTGACCGACAATAATCGTATCTACAAGGTTATAAAACTGCTGAAACAAATATCCCAAAAAAACAGGAACCGCAAAATCAAAAATAACTTTTAGCGGCCTTCCAACCGTCAAATCCTTTGTCATAACAGCAATATTATGAATAAAATTCGCGTTTTACAATCTCAAACACTTCTTTTTCGCGCCCTTCAAACAAAAAATTAGCAGACTTTTTAAAACACAATTCCCAGCTTTTTTCCCGTTCACAAAAATAAGGAAAATAATCACGGCGATTTTTCTCAAAATACAACCACAAAAAAAGCCAGATAAACTGTCCGCCAACCGTATAACAGGCTTTCTTAGCTAAAGGCGAAGCAATTTCAACTCTCGAAATATAAGTCGCGGCGTTTTTTCCTTCATTTTTTTTATTGAGTTCCATTGCGCCGGAAAAAAGCGAATAAGCTTCAAAAAGCGCCTCCTCGTCCTCTTCAATCGAAGCAGCCCTGCCCGAATTTTTACCGAGGGCAGCAAAAGGCGATTTATAAATTCTATAAGTGTTTACAACGCTCGACCGCAACGCCTGCGCACTGTGCCGGATTTTTTCTTCAAGAATCTCATCTTCCGAAATATCTTTTTTTAGCACGGCATCCGAAAAGCCCGAAATTCTCTTTAATTTGTCCGAAAAAGCCGAAATCGCATCCTGAATATTTTCCGTCATAAAAATCCACCCAAATTTAAAAGATAAATTTATGCAAGTTTGGAGCATAAATTTCGGTCAAACCCGCTTTTCATGGTTGCGCTCACGCTCATTCGGCAAAGCCGAACGCCTGCGGCGCCATTCCAATCGGGGCTACAATCCTATATTATAAATATAGCACAATACTTGTCTTGGAGGAACAAATGAAAAAAACACTTGCTGCTGTAACTGCAATTCTTCTTTGCAGTTCAATTTTTGCCCAGGAAAAAGTCTGGCTTTGGCCAAAAAAAACAGGTCCAGGCTCAGAAAAACTAAAAATCGCACAGACTGTCGAAGAGCGCGGAGGCGGAAACACTCATGACAGAATAATTTCCGGCGTAACCCAGCCTTACTTCGAAGTCTACAAGCCGTCAAAAGAATCGCAGAATAAAAAAACAGGGATTTTAATTATTCCGGGAGGCTCGTACCAGCGCGTAGTTTACGACAAAGAAGGCGTTCAGTATGTAAAAGCATACAACGATGCCGGATACACTTGTTTTGTTCTTGTTTACCGCACGCCAAACGATCCGCACAAAGACAGTTCTACAGTCTCACTTGCCGACGCGCAAAGAGCAATGCGTGTAATCCGCTCCCGTGCCCAAGAATTCGGCATAAATCCGGACAAAATCGGAGTAATGGGCTCTTCGGCAGGCGGACACGTTGCAGGAACTCTTGCAGAGCGCTACAACGATGAAGTTTACAAAATGCAGGACAAGGCAGACAAACAGGCAGACGGTTCATGGACAAATGCAAAACCGGCATTTCAAATGCTTATGTATCCTGTAATTACAATGCAGGACGGTCTTACCCACGCTGGAAGTCAAAAAAATCTGCTTGGGGAATCAGCAGCTCAAGCTCAAAAAGACGCAGCTTCCTGCGAAAAAAACGTCAGCAAGGACAATCCTATCGCATGGCTTTGCTGTGCCGTCAATGATAAATCAGTAAATCCAGAAACAAACATCATTCCTTACTGGACCGCTCTTCGCAAAGCAGGAGTCCGCACAGAACTTCACGTATTTCCGGCGAGCGGACATGGTTTTGGAATTATGGGAGCATCAGGAACGGCAAAAAAGTGGCAGGCTCTTTCAATTGAATGGCTCGACACTTATGTAAAATAACAAAAAAAAACGGACAGAATTGACAGCCAAAAATTGACCTCAATTTTGTCCAAATTAAATTTTATAGGGCTTTGCTTTCAAGCATCATCCTGTCGTTCATTTCTCCGGCAGCACCAAATTTTGCAAGCAAATCGTCAACCTTAAGACTCTTTTTTTCTTCACCACGAACATCGTAAACAATTTTTCCGTTCATCATCATAATGAGGCGGTTTCCATATTCAATCGCATGCATCATGTTGTGTGTAACCATAAACGCAGTCAAATGATCTTCTTCGATAAATTTTTTAGTCAATTCAAGTACACGAGAGGCAGTTTTTGGATCAAGAGCAGCGGTATGTTCGTCCAAAAGCAGCAAATCAGGCTTTTGCAAAGTTGACATCAAGAGAGTAAGAGCCTGTCTTTGGCCGCCAGAAAGAAGACCAACCTTGCTGTGCATACGGTTTTCAAGGCCAAGTTCCAAAAGCTTAAGTTTTTCGTAATAAAGATTGCGTTCAGAATTTTTTATTCCCCATGCAAGAGAACGTGTTTTTCCGCGTCTAAAAGCCATTGCAAGGTTTTCTTCAATTTCCATATTTGCGGCAGTACCAAGCATCGGATCCTGAAAAACACGCCCCAGATATTTTGCGCGGCGGTATTCAGGCATATTTGTCATATCAATTCCATTCAGTTCGATTTTTCCAGTATCGCAAGAATGAACTCCGGCAATCAGGTTTAAGAGAGTTGACTTTCCCGCTCCATTTCCACCAATTACAGTCACAAAATCACCGTCTTCGAGCGTAAGGTCTATTCCCAAAAGAGCTTTTTTTTCTGTAATTGTGCCCGGGTTAAAAGTTTTTGTTACATTTGTAATTTTAAGCATTTTATGCTCCCTGCCTGTTATGTAATCTTCCAGAAAATTTTAGGCTCTGCTGCTTTATGATTGGAATCGCAAGAGCAATCGTGATGATGATGGAAGTCAAAAGCTTTAAATCGCTTGATTTTAATCCAAGCTGAAGAACTACCGCAATTACAATTCTGTAAACAATCGACCCCAAAATTACAGAGATAAGAGTAAACCAGAACGGCAATTTTTTCGAAAACCAGCCAAAAATAGCTTCTCCAAGGACAATAGAAGCAAGACCGATAACCAAAGTTCCTGTTCCCATTCCAACATCACCGTATCCCTGAGACTGAGCAACAAGACCGCCGCTCAAGGCAATAAGTCCGTTAGAAAGCATAAGTCCCAAAATCTTCATTTTGTCGGTATCAACGCCCATAGCACGAACCATGTTGCCGTTATTTCCAGTAGCACGAAGAGCAGAACCGATTTCCGTTCCACAGAACCAGTAAAGGACAAGAATCAATACTGCGCAAAACAAAAGTCCAGAAAGAAGAGAAGCCATATTTGGTGTCATTCCATTAAAAAAACTTTGAATACGGCTCATTACAGTTTCTGCACCAAGCAAAGGTGTATTTGAACGTCCCATAATTCTGATATTAACAGAATACAAAGCTGTCATCGAGAGAATTCCTGCAAGAAGCTCCTGAATTTTCAACTTTGTGTGAAGAAAACCAGTTACGCCGCCAGCTAAAAGTCCAAGTAAAAATGCAGCAAAAAGTGCAAAATACGGATTAAAATTATTCATTACCATAACGGCACATACTGAACCGCCAAGAGCAAAAGTTCCGTCGCATGTCATATCTGCAATGTTTAAAACCCTAAAAGTAAGGTAAACACCCAAAGTCATAACACCCCATAAAACGCCTTGTGCAACGGCACCCTGCATAGCCATAACGATGCTTATAATATTCATAATTATTTATTATAACTTTTAAACAAAGCCTTGCAAGGCAAAAAAACAATAATTTTAGTAAAAAACAATGGAAAAAACAACGTTTTCGTTTTAAAATAACATAGTATGTTTCTAATTAAGGAAGGAAAAATAATTTTCCCAGTAAAAGTAACATTTACTCTCTTAGTTGTTTCTGCATTTTTTATAGTTTCATACGCACATAACACAAAAATCACTCACCTGCGCCAGCAATGTGAACTAATAAGCAAAACCGCCGCAACATTATTCACTTTTTCATTGGACAAGGCTCTCCCAATAAACGAAAATATCGAAGGAATGATAATGGCAACCAACGGCGACGTAAGCGGTTTTGAAAATATAATTCCAGCCTTTATTCCTCAAACTCCTTCAATAATGTGCATTCAACTGGCGCCAAAAGGAAAACCAAGCCAGTTTTTTCCGCAAATGCCAAAAGACAAAATTATAACTGATTTATACAATTCTCCGTACACAAAAAAATTTTCCTCTTTTGCAGAGATTAACCGAAAATCCTATTTGACAGGACCTTACTTTTTCGACAAAAATGAACCTATTCTCGTTCTTCAAGATCCAATTTTTCTGAGAACAAAAAAAATTCAGGGAGAATTCTGGGGTTTTTGTACAGCTTATATAAAAATAAAAGACCTGTTTGATCAGGACACGTTGAATTACTTAAACTTTTCAAATCCGCCATGCAGCTACAAACTCTACAAATTTGACCCTTATGTTGACAACGAAGTTTTGCTTTCTTCAAACACAAGCAAAGAGTTAATCAATCCTGTAATAACAAGATTCAACGTAAAAGAATCTTCCTGGGTACTTTATGTGGTTCCGAAAGACGGCTGGTACTCACCTTCAAAACTCTTTATAAGCAGCGTAATACTTTTTTTTGTCAGTGTAATCATTTCGATTTTGATTGGATTTTTGGTCACAACAAAGGACAGGAACGAAAATCTTGAAAAACTGACATTTACGGATTCTCTCACAGATCTCTACAATGCTCGTAAATTTTCTTTACTTCTAAAGCAATATCGAAAATTGGCATTGCCATATACGCTTATCTATCTTGACTTAAACAATTTTAAAATGATAAACGACAATTTAGGACACGACACGGGAGACAAAATTCTTACAATCGTTGCACGAAAAATTTCAAACAGCATTCGAAAAGGCGACCTTGCGTTCAGGCTCGGCGGTGATGAATTTGCGATTATTTTACCAGGCGAACATGATGAAAACTTTGTAAAAACGGTTATAGAGCGCCTAAAAGAATCTATAAAGCGAGAAACTGTTCTAGAAACAGCAAGAATGCAGGTTACAGCAAGCGTAGGTTTTGCAAGATGTCCTCAGGATAGCAGCGATTATGAAGAAGTCGTAAAAATTGCAGACAAGCATATGTACAGAGATAAAAGGATTGCACATTCAAAAGAAAAACTGTAACTGTTTTCTAAAAAAAAGGTTGTTCTTTAGTTATGGAAAAAATTTTGATCGTAGAAGATGATGCGGGAATTTCTGACTTTGTAAATGCAGAACTAAAACACGAAGGTTACACTACCTGCACAGCATTTGACGGACGTACAGCTCTCGAATTTTTTGAAAAAGAAAAACCAGATCTTATTCTTTTGGATATAATGATTCCTCAATTGAGCGGACTTGAAGTTTTAAGACGAATCAGAAAAAATTCAAACATTCCAGTCATAATTCTTACTGCGCGCGGAGAAACTTACGACAAAGTAAACGGTCTAAACGCGGGAGCCGACGACTACATTGCAAAGCCTTTTGAAATTGAAGAGCTTCTTGCAAGAATGAATGCGGTTTTACGCCGTTCAATTACACCAAATTCAAAAAATTCCCAGCTAAAAAACGGAAAGCTAATTCTCGTTCCTGACAGCATGAAAGTAACTCTTTCGGACACAGACTTAAATCTTTCAAAAACCGAATATTTAATGCTCAAATTTTTTATGGAAAATCAGGAAAAAGTCCTGTCCCGCTCTCAAATTCTTGATTCGGTTTGGGGAGAAGGTCATTTTATTGACGAAAATACAGTCGATGTTTATGTAGGCTACCTCCGCTCAAAAATTGACCAAGCAGTCGGCACAGAATACATAAAAACAATACGCGGAATTGGCTATAAAATGCTCAAAGTGGAATAAAAAATGAAAAACTCCGTTGTTTTCCGGCTTTCTATTAAATTCTCTGCAATATTAACGGCAACTGTCTTTATAATAATTTTATTGTTCTTTATGCTTTTAAGGCAATTTTCTCGTCAGCAAGAATACAAAGGTTTTTCAAGAACAAGCGAAATCATAGTTCAAGCGCTTTCAACTGGAAATTTTAAATTTCTAGACCGCAAGCTTTCTGAGCTGCCATTTTTTGTTTCATACATGATTTACGACACAGAATCAGGAGAAATTTTCCGCCAAAAAAACAGCATTTTCGGAAAACTTCCGGAAACAGAAGGGAAACCCATACGCTTTTCAACAAAAAAAACAACCGGTTTTGAACCTATAAGCATGATTTATATGACAACCAGATATAAATTTGTCGGTGGACAAACATTCACCGTTCAAATCGCACAAAAAACAAACGGCGGCGCAGGACACAGGTTTTTCCGGGAAATGTTTTCTTTAATTGCAGTTGCAACAATTCCGCTTTTAATAATTTCGTTCTTCATTTCAAGATTTTTTATACGGCAGACAATGCTTCCGGTGGTAAAAATAACAAAAACGGCGGCGACAATCAGTTCAACAAATTTAAACCAGAGACTTCCAGAAACAGGAAAAAAAGATGAGCTCGACAACCTTGCAAAAACATTCAACAGACTTTTTGAAAGGCTAAAGGCAGATTTTGACCGCGAACGCAGTTTTACAAGCAACGTAAGCCACGAACTAAAAACTCCAGTCGCAGTAATTTTAGGACAGGCAAATCTTTTAAGACGCTGGGGGAAAAACGACAGCGAACAGCTTGAAAAAAGCCTGAACACGATTCTTCAGGAAACACATTCAATAAATTCGATAATTTCGAATCTTTTGCAGCTAAGCAGGATTGAAAGCGGAAAAATTATACCTGTAACCGAAAAAGTCAGCATTCAAAAAATGTTTTTTCGGTTAAAAGAAGAATTCAAGGCTATAAACAAAGAAATGACAATTCAATTTGAAAAAAAGCCTCTTCAAGAAATATACACCGACAGCGAGCTTTTACATCAGGTTTTTGTCGCAATAATTTCAAACAGCAATAAATTCATAAAGCAAAATCCACTAATTGAACTAAAATGCACGCAAAACGAAAATCAAACGGCAATCGAAATTTTGGACAACGGCCCGGGGTTTGAAGAAAACGTTCTTCCACACGTGTTTGAACGCTTTTACCGCGGAGATTCGAGCCACAATCGCTCTGTCGGAGGAAGCGGCTTAGGACTAAGCATTGCACAAGCAATTGTAAAAAACCTAAATGGAAAAATCATAGCCTCGAACGGCAAGAACGGCGGAGCATTGATTACAATCACACTAAAAAATTTTGCATAACGTAAAAACCGGCCACTCTGGGTTCGCTATGCGCTCATCGTCTGCAAAGCAGACGACTAAAGCCCGACGTGTCCGGCGTAAGTTTTCCGGGAATTGCTCAAAAAACAATCCCGGAACTATATTTTTACAGATTTTCTGGAAGAGTAAGCCCAAGAGCTTTTTCAGTGTTTGCGTTTTTAGAAAAATCACATTTTTCAAGATACTGAATTGGCATATCGGCAGGATTTGCTCCGTTTTTGAGAATTTCAACAGCCATTGCGCCAGTCTGCTTTCCAAGTTCGTAGTAATTTACACCGTAAGTACAAAGCCCGCCAGACTGAACCATTCCGTCTTCTCCAACGATTGTCGGAATTTTTGCCTGATTTGCAACCATTGCGACGTTTGCCATACCTGCAGCAAGCATATTATCTGTTGGAATGTAGATTGCATCAACTTTTCCAACAAGGCTCTGTGCAACCTGCTGAATTTCGTTCGAATTAGAAACTGAACCTTCAACAAATTCAAGGCCTTCTGTTTTACAAGCTTCTTTTGCAAGGTTAATCTGGAAAATTGAATTCTGTTCGCTTGAACAGTACATAAGTCCAACTTTTTTTGCAGACGGAACAATTTTTTTAAGAAGTTTAATCTGCTGGGCAACTGGTGTAAGGTCAGAAGTTCCTGTTACGTTTGTTTCAGGTTTTTCGTTAGACTTTACAAGTTTTGCAGATTCTGGATCTGTTACGGCAGAAATAAGAATTGGAATATTTTTTGTAAGATTAGCAACAGCCTGAGCAGCTGGAGTTGCAATTGCAAAAATCAAATCATCCTTATCGTTTACAAGTTTATTTGCAATTGTTACGCAGTTTCCCTGATCGCCCTGTGCATTGTGCATATCAATAGCAATGTTTTTTCCATCCACATATCCGGCTTCAGCAAGGGCATCAACAAAACCTTTGCAGGTCTTGTCGAGAGCAGGATGCTCAATCAACTGAATAATACCGATTTTAATAGCTTTGTCCGAAGAAGAATTCTTCTTTGAACAACCTGTAAGTGCAAGTCCTGCAACAGCAATTGCAGCCATTATACAAGCAACTTTTTTCATTTTTTCACTCCTTTTAAAAGTTTGCGATGCAAACAAAAAAATATAACGCTTATTATAAAATTGTAATGGCATTGCGTCAAACAATAATCACGTTTACTTTTCCGTTTGTTGCATCAAAAAGCTTGTTTTTTAGACTTTCTGCGTCTGTTTTTGCAATTTTTCCACTTACAGTTACGCCTTCTGCAAATTTTTCTTCAACGTCAAAAAGAGTCCATTCTTCCAGAATTTTCCTAGCAACCTGATAAGACTGATAATCTGAGACAAAGCTAAATTCAGACTTTTCAACAAGATCTTCAAAAACAGTAGTTTCAAGAACCGCCTTTGTGCAATCTTTGTAGGCATGAACAAGACCGCCAGTTCCAAGCAAAGTTCCGCCAAACCATCTGGTTACAGTTACCAAAATATTTGTCGAACCGCTGCCTTTTAAAACATCAAGCATAGGTCTTCCGGCAGTTCCTCCAGGTTCTCCGTCATCGCTCATTCCCATAATTTCTGCATTTTTTCCAAAAACAAAAGCATGACAAACGTGTGTCGAATCCGAATATTTTTGTTTTTGAGATTTTAAAATTGACCGGACCTGACTCTGCTCTTCAAGAATAAAAGTCTCGCCTAAAAAACGAGAACCTTTTATCAAAAGCTGGGCAGACGAAGTTTTTACAGGAATTTTCAATTACTGGCCGTCCGAATTATTTTTGTCAGGATTTTTATTCTCCGGTAAAATTTCATCATCATTTTTTTTAAGGCTTACAACAATTTCTACTGCCGGCTGACGCAAATTTTCGTAAAAAAACGGAACAGCAAGGCTCATAAAGGAAAGAGCCTTATAAAAATTTATAAAATATAAGAAATCAAAAATCAGTGAAAAAAACTGAACAGCACCGCCCTTCTGCGCCGCAGAAAAAGACAAGGTTATTCCAAAATAAAATGCCGCAAGAATCAAATTTCTTCCGCCAGCCATAAAAACAAAACCTATAAATTTAAAAATATTTCTAAACAAAAGTTTTAAGCTCAAAAAAGCAAGCGAAAAAACAGAACGGTTCGGATTATCATATTTTAAGAAAAAAAGAAAAACTTGAGGAAAAATCAGCAAAAAAAACAATATAAATGAGAAAATTATCAAAAGATAGAGAAAAGCGTTTTCTCCGAATTTTGACTGAAGGTTTAATATAAAATCCGGATTTGACTTTGTTATAAAATACATAGTTCCGGCAACAACAGCCGCAGAAATTCCTGTAAGCAAAGTATAGGAAAAAACTGCTGGAGCGAACTTCTTAAACCGCCTGAACCCATAAAACAAAAAACCGATTGTCACAAATTCATTTCTTGCCATGCGCAGGAGCATTGTGGAAAAACCGCTTAAAATCAAAAACCAGAAAAAAACTCCGCAAAACATAAGGCCGTAACTAAAAAAAGTTCCGAAGAATGAGTTCTGCCTTGAATTTAACAGAAGCGAAGTTCCGACAAAAACCGCTGAACACAAAGATTCGAGAATTACGATTATAAAAAGCGTAAAAAATGTTTTATTTAAATTTTTTCTGGCAACAGGTGCAAATTTTACAATAAGTTCTTTGTTTTTCAATTATTTAAACAGCTCCATCTGCGTACCGTCAACTTTAACGGATTCAACTTCTTTTGTACACAACCGAATGCCAAGGGTCTTGAGTCCTTTTTCTTCAAAACTTTGTGCCTTAAAACTTTCTTCCAAAACTTTTACACGAGGCTTTTTTTCGTAATACAGTGTAAAAGTAAATTTTTCGCGAGTATCGACATGCAAAACTTCCATTCCGTCCGGCGCAATAAAATAATCGCGGTTTAAAATCCAGCTTGGAATTCTCGTTCTTTTTATAAAACAGTATTTTGTCTTTGGATCACGGAAAATTACAGTAAAAAGAACCTTGCTTATAATTTCTTTTTCTGCAATTTCGCAAAACCACATTCCCCTGTCAACAAACATTTTTTGAGGAACGTCGCAAACCGAATACATTCCTGTTTTTCGCATTACAAGAATTCTGTCATAAGGCGAAACTTTTTTAATTTCCTGACCACCGGAAACATTGATTCCAAGATAGCCTTTTTCGTCATAGCGCAAACTCTGATCAGACTTAGCGACAGACTTAACATCGACAGCAGAAAAACTCGTGACTGTCGTTTTTCGGCGCAACATCTGAGGAGAAAACTTTTTAAATTTTTCAAGCATTGAACCAAGATAATCAATTGCGCAACCAACAAGATTTTTTAAAAGGCCTGCAATTTCTTTAAGCCTTGCATTGATTGCCGCAACTTCTTCGCGGTTTTTGTTTATATCGTAAAGAGAAATCCTTCTTATTGGAATTTGAAGCAAATGTTCAACATCATCATCGCTAATTTCACGCACAAGCTCAGCCTTAAACGGCTCAAAACCTTCATAGACCGCTTTTACAACATCTTCCTGCGTCTTTTTCGTTTCAATCGCTTTATAAATTCTTTCTTCTATAAAAATCCTCTCCAAAGTGCGGATATGAAGTTTATCCATTAAAGTGCCGCGTTCAAATTCAAGCTCGTCCTTTATTATTCCCGTGAGTTTTTGTGAATAAAACCCAATTATCTGGGTTGCCGTCATTGCAACTGGCATATTGTCTTTTATTACGAGCATTTGACAGGCAATTGTTTTTTCGCAATCGGTGTAGGCATAAAGACTGTCGATTACATCTTTTGTATAAACTCCACGCGGAAGTTTTATTTCGATACAGCAATGGTCAGTCGTAAAATTATCAACCGAACTGATTTTTATTTTTCCGGCACGATAAGCGTTATCAATCGACTGGAGCAAATCTTTTGCGTTTGTATCAACAGGAAGTTCTGTAATTACGATTTTTTTGTCATCGGTAGTATCAAACTTTGCACGAGTAACAATTTTTCCGTTTCCGTCGTTGTAATTTGAAACATCGATTAAACCGCCTGTTGCGGCGTCCGGATAAATCTTGAATTTTTCACCTTTTAAGCACTTTATTTCCGCGTCTAAAACTTCTTTCAAATTGTAAGGCAGAATTTTCGTGCTCATTCCGACCGCAATACCTTCAGCACCCATAATCAGCGTAAGAGGAATTTTTGCCCGATAAACCTCCGGCTCAATATCGCGGCCATCATAATTTGGAACATAGTGAGTAATTTTTGGATTTGTTACTAAAAAATCTTTTGCAAGAGGGTGAATCCGACATTCAATGTAACGGCCTGCAGAAGGTCCGTCGCCAGTAAATTTATTTCCGAAGTTTCCTTGTTTTTCTATGAAAATTTCTTTATTCGCAAGATTTACAAGCGCTCCGTAAATTGAAGCGTCGCCATGAGGATGATATTTCATCGTGCGTCCAACCACAAAACTTACTTTTTGAAAATATCCGTCATCAACTTCAAAAAGGGTGTGCATAATTCTGCGCTGAACAGGCTTTAACCCGTCCTCCAGATCAGGAATTGCGCGGTCGCGGATTACATACGAAGCATATTCAATAAAATTTTTGTCGAATAGATTTTTTACAAATGCCATTTTCTTTCCTATACATCAATTTCGGCGTTGCTAAGCAAGTGCTGTTCTATAAAAGAACGGCGTTCAGGAGTGTTTTTGCCCATATAAAAAGCAAGCAACTGAGGAATAACCTTAAGCTGACTAACTTCAACCGGCGTTAAATGCATTGTCTGAGGGTCAATAAACTGCCTAAATTCACTAGGGTTAATTTCTCCCAATCCTTTAAAACGGCTGGTCTCGCAATTTTTTCCGAGTTTTTTCTGAGCCTTGTCGCGTTCATCTTCGCTATAACAATAAATATTTTCTTTTTTTGTGCGAACTCGGAAAAGAGGAGTTTCCAAAATCCAAACCCTGCCGCTTGTAACAAGCTCTTCAAAATAGCCAAGAAAAAAAGTAAGCACAAGGTTTCTGATATGAAATCCGTCATTATCGGCATCGGTTGCAATTACGATTTTTGAATAACGGAGGTCTTCGACAGAATTTTCGATTCCAAGAGCGCGCATAAGCTGAAAGAGCTCATCGTTTTTGTAAATATCAGTCTGCTTTTTGCCGTACATATTCTCCGGTTTTCCGCGCAGAGAAAAAATCGCCTGAGAATTTGCATCGCGGCTGTGCGTCATGACGCCTGAAGCAGAATTTCCTTCGGTAATAAAAATCATCGAATTTTCGCCTTTTGTTCCGTCTTCAAGATGGAAACGGCAGTCATCAAGTTTAGGAATTCGAATGCTCACCTTTTTGGCCGCTTCTTTTGCCTCTTTTTTTACAGCGCTCAATTCTGTACGAAGTTTTTCATTTGCTTCAATTTTTTTCTGAAGCATTTCCGCAGCCTTTGGATTTTTATGAAGCCAATCATCAAGTCCAGACTGAACTTCGCTCACAATCCACTGTCTTATGTCAGTATTGCCAAGTTTATTTTTGGTTTGACTTTCAAAAATCGGATCTTTTACTTTTACAAGAACGGCAGCCGTAATTCCTTCGCGAATGTCTTCAGATTTGTAATTTTCTTGAAAAAACTCATTCACGCCTTTTATAAAACCTTCCTTAAATGCAGTCAGATGAGTTCCGCCGTCGCTCGTAAACTGTCCGTTTACAAAAGAAAAATAATTTTCGCCATAAGCATTTGTGTGGGTAAATGCAAACTGTAGGTGCGCGCCAGTGTACGAACCAATTGGATAAATCGTATCAGCTTCAAGCTCTTTCTGCAAAAGGTCCAAAAGTCCGTTTTGACTTGCAAAAACCTGTCCATTAAAGTTGATTGTAAGGCCTGTATTTAAATAAGCATAATTCCAGAGCCGTTTTTCGACAAATTCCATATTAAAGCTGTACTTGCCAAAAATTTCTTCATCTGGAACAAATTCAAAATAAGTTCCGTTTTTTGCAGGCTTTGAAAGTTTTACAGTATTTTTTTCTGCAATAAGCTTTCCGCGTTCAAAAACCGCTTCTGTAGCATAACCGTCGCGAATTGCAATTACCTTAAAATACGAAGAAAGCGCATTTACAGCCTTTGTGCCGACGCCATTCATTCCGACAGAAAACTGAAAAACATCGTCATTGTACTTTGCCCCGGTGTTTATCTGGCTTACACATTCAACAACCTTTCCGAGCGGAATTCCACGTCCGTAATCCCGAACTTTCACGCGGTTTTCAACAATTTGAATATCGATTCTATTTCCAAAACCGACAATAAATTCATCAATTGAATTATCGATAACTTCTTTTAAAAGAATGTAAATTCCATCGTTCTGGTTTGAACCATCGCCAAGACGTCCAATATACATTCCTGAACGCAAGCGGATGTGTTCCAAAGCATCAAGATGTTTAATCTGCGAATCGTCGTAAGCCGCAAGTTTTTTTCCGTTAGATTTTAAAGACGGATCGATTGATTTTGCCGCGGCAAGGGCTTTTGCTGTCTGTTCTACAGTAATTCCACGTTTTGCAGAAGTTTTTTCTTCCGTTTTTTTAGGCTTAGCCTTTGTTTTAGCGTTGTCCCACGCTCTGAAAGTTCCGGTTTCGTCAATTCCAGCGACAGGCTTTTTTGCTTTTATAAAAGTTTTTTCTGTTTTTGCGGCAGTTTTCTTTTCAACTGTCTTTTTTTCTGTTTTTTTGTTTACAGCAGAAGTTCTTTCTGCAATTTTAGACGTTTCAGTTTTTCCACCCATAAATCTAAGTTTAGCGGAAATTTTCAAACTCCTCAACACAAGCATAACATAAGTATCAGCCAATTTTGCTTTTATAGCAGTTTTACAGCACCGTATTCACTGTCCTTAAAATTCAAGAGACTTTGAATCATTGTCTGCGCTCTAGGACTTGCCTCAGAAACCCGCTCAACTTTTCCAGAAAAATGCTTTACAAGAGGATTTATATATCTTTTTTTTACTTCAAGATTTACGCTGTAATAATTTTGCTCAGGTTCCTGGCAAAACCGTTCAATCTGCGTCATTGTCCGCCATTTTTTTATAAGCGAAGAAAGATAACTGTCGTTCTGAACCGCATATTCGTCAAAAATTTCAATCACTTTTTTTTCGCTCAAAGACATGCAATCTTTTTCTGTTATCAGTTTTTTTTCAATCGCAAGATTTACGATTTTTCCAAGCATATTTAACGCAAGTTTATTTTCGTTGCGCTGTAAAATCAAAGAGCAGTCGCAAAAACCTTCGGTATAAAGTTCTGCAAGTTTTAAATCCGAAAACCCAAGCTCATCTTTTCCACTTTCGTTTTTTAACACACAGATATTTTTATAAATTTCTTCAGTTTCTTCAAATGTCCAGACGTGTCCGTTGTTCAAAAATGCCAGGACCATATTGCTAGGAAACATATATTCCAGCCTGTCTGCGCTCAGACGCGGAATTTCGTTGTCGCACAAAGGATAAATGTGATAATCGGCAATTTCCTCAAGTTCAATCCTGTCTTTTTTTAAAAGTTCAGCAAGTTTTTCGTCGCCAGCAAGAATATTAAAAGTTTCGTTTTCACTCAATTCCTGCTTTAAAGCGTCTCCCTTCCTAAAATCATTTACGTGGCTAAAAACGCCTGTCGCAATGTCATGAAAAAGAGCCGCAAGTGTCTGCTTCTTATCCTGAGAAAAATTCCAGGCAACAAGAGCTGTTCCAACACTGTGATCAAAACGGCTGTAAAAAAATCTATTTCTGTAAAGCGCAGTCCAGTCAGTTCCGCACAAAAGCCCAATGCCTTTAAGCCTCTGTAAAGCCGGCAGACAAACATAACCGCAAAGCCAGGAAGGAAACTCCTTGCAGAGGATTTTATGATATTTTGAAGCAAAATCTTCCATATGTACTTTAAATATTCCAAAATTTTATTTTAAAAGCGAAGGTTTTCCTGTAAATAAAATCCGCAAATTTAATTTTATGTAAGAACAAATTTCGCGCGAATAAGAATTCAAAACAAAAAGTGCCGGCGTCTTTGAGGCAACTCCGTAAACGTCCGTAAAACCAATTCTATTTGCAAGCCGTTCCGCCCTCGCAAGGTGAAAATCGCTTGTCACAACAGCAACCGGCGCATTTAAAATTTCCTGAACTGTTTTATTCTCATGTTCTGCAAGAATTTTTGCGCTAAACAAAAAATTCTCAATCGTATCTTTTGCCATATTTTCCGCAAGAACCCTTTTTCCGTCAATTCCGCAGGATTCAAGCGCAGGTTTTAAAACGTCAGATTCCGGACAAGGAGAAAATCTTCCTTGTCCGCCGGTTACAACAGAAATCGCCTGAGGCTGAGTTTTTAAGTACTCGCCTGCCACACGCACACGGTTTTGAACCGACAATGTCAATTTTGCGTCTTTTGTAATTCCACCGCCAAGCAAAATCACATACTGAACTTTTTCTTTTCCGTCAGAAAGTTTCGGATTACAGATAAGAAACAAGTTTATACCGCAAATTACAGCGCATAAAAAGACAAAAATGCAAAAAAATATTTTTACGCTGCGTTTTATCTTAAAAAAAATCGTTCTTAAAAGCTTTTTTTTCTGCAAAACAGCAAGAACTGCAAAAAATACGGCGCACAAAAGCCAGACAGCAGAAAAACCAAAAAAGGTTCCCCAAAAAGTTCCGGGAGAAGCAATCTGCATTGCAACAAAATAAAAAAAAGACAAGGCAGAAATAAAAACAAAAATTGCAAAAATCATAAACTTTAATAAAAAAATGGAGCAAACTTTTACAGTCGAGTGGCTTTCCGCCCTTCCGCTTTCGCTCCATTACATTCCGGCAATTTCGCAAAGCTTAATCGCCAGAATGTAACTTCGGGGCTGCAATCCAGGCTAGGATTTACCCAAAAATATGCATTTTACCGCTTAACGGCCAAATCCCGGAAATCCGCCAGGAAAACCGCCGCCCATTCCAGCCATTCCTTGCATAAGTTTTGCCTGCATTCCGCGATTTTTTGTAAGTTTTTTCATTGTAAGCTTAGTTTTTTCAAACTGCTTTATTAGTTTATTTACTTCAGCTACGCTTGTTCCGCTTCCTTTTGCAATTCTCTTGCGGCGGCTCGGACCAATAATCAAATGATTATTGCGCTCCTTTTGAGTCATCGCCTGAATAATCGCCTTCTGTCTTTTCATTCCAGAAAGGTCAATCTTGCTTTCATCTATTTGTCCAGAAAGTCCAGGAATCATATCGAGCAAAGAACTTACGCTTCCCATTTTTCCGACGTTTTCAAACTGAGCAAGCATATCATTCAAAGTAAATTCATTTCGGGCAATTTTTGCCTGAAGTTTTTTGGCTTCCTCTTCATCAACCGTCTGCTGAGCTTTTTCAACCAAACTTACAATGTCGCCCATGCCAAGAATACGGCTTGCTATTCTGTCCGGATGAAAAGGTTCAAAATCATCAGTCTTTTCGCCTGTACCGATAAACAAAATCGGTTTTCCAGTGATTGTCTTTAAGGAAAGGGCCGCACCGCCACGAGCGTCGGAGTCAAATTTTGTAAGAATTACACCTGTAAGTCCAAGCTGCTCGTCAAAACTTTTGGCAACGTCAACTGCGTTCTGGCCGGTCATTGCATCTGCAACCAAAAGCACTTCCTGAGGGGCAACTGCTTTTTTTACAGAAACAAGTTCTTCCATCATATTTTCGTCAATTTGGAGACGGCCGGCAGTATCAACAATCACCGTATCAAAACCATTCTTTTTTGCAAACGAAAGACCGTTTTTTGCAACTTTTACGGCATTTTTTTCACCATCTTCAAAATAAACACTTACGCCAATCTTTTCGCCAAGAGTTTTTAACTGCTCAACGGCAGCAGGACGAACAAGGTCACAGGCTACAAGAACAGGTTTTCTGCCTTCTTTTAAAAGTCTGGCTGCAAGTTTATGAGC
>NZ_DBJD01000033.1:19384-41078 GCF_002297065.1 Treponema sp. UBA785
TGCAAGTCAACCTTCTGGTCGCCGAGCATTTTTACAATGCGATCATAGATAATTTTTACAAACTGCTGTCCAGGATCTACAGCGCGCAGAACTTTTTCGCCTTTAGCTTCTTCAATCGTAGCATTAACAAAGCGACGCACAACACGAAGGTTCACATCGGCTTCAAGAAGAGCCATTTTTATCTGTTCAACTGTGTCTTCAATATTTTTTTCTGTAATCGTAGATTTTCCGCTCACAGTACGGACAATATTACTGAAAGTATTTGTAATTTTTTCAAGCATTTTTTATTCCTGTAAACAATCAGCTAATTTTTAAATTTTAGTCAATTTTTCCTGTTGTCAAAAGGTCGTTAATCAAGTCAGCAGGTTTTATTTCCTTATTGAGAATTCTATAAAGACCTTCGCAAATCAGAAGTTTAATACCAAGCTTAGCAGCAATTTCGTGCACATATTTGCAGGCAACAGCACCTTCCGACAAATAGCCGATTTCGCCAATGCGCGCAATAAGGTCATCAAGATTTTTAAATTTTTCAAGCATGTCTGTTTTTATCATATCCTGACCAAAACGGCGGTTACGTCCATATTTTGAGCGGCAGGTTACATCAAGATCGCCTACACCGGCAATCGAAGTAAATGTTTCTGGATGTGTTGCTCCCATAGCCATGCCGAGAGTTTGAATTTCGTTAAGTCCGGCAGCAAGAAGCAAAGATTCCGTATTATCGCCAAACTGATCCGAATGTTCAGCAATAGCGTCCAATGCGCCAAAAACAATCGCAATTACGTTCTTTGCGGCGGCACAAATCTGAACACCAATAACATCAAGCGAAGAATAAACCATAAGTCCAGGAACATGCATAAGTTCCCGGAAACGAATAGAATTTTTCGCATTTTCAGAAGCAGCAATCAAACCTGTAAGTTTTCCCATTGCAACTTCCTCTGCATGAGAAGGTCCGGCAATATAAACAAGCTGACCTTTATAACATGGAGGCAAAACATTTTCCAAAGTTTCAAGAACAAGTTTCGGTCCTTCGGCAGAAGTAATAAAACCTTTTGTAATTACGCCGATAGTAACATTTCCCTGCTTAATATCATCAACTTCAAGCAGCTGCTTAGCAGTAGAAGCAAGATAGAGCGAAGGAGAAGCAAGAATCAAAAATTCTTTTCCGCTGGCAACTTCTTTTATATCAGAAGAAGCAGTCATATTTTCAGAAAGAGGATAGCCCGGAAGATAGCGCTTATTTTCATGATTGTTATTTATGCCGTCAACTACATCCTGTTCGCGCGCCCACATCTGAACCTTATGTCCACCACGGGCAATTGCCTGTGCAAGACCAGAACCCCACGCACCAGCACCAATAACACCAACATTTTTAGATACCATTTAAGACCTCGTAATTTTTTCTCTAATAAAGCCAATAAACCACAGAGATAGTATTCTAATTATAGCAACTTATTTTAACAGGGGCAATTACACGCTATTTTTTGTATTTATGGGCGTTCCGGCAACAAGTTGCCGTCCGGCTTTTCAGGGTTGCATTGTTTTCTTTCATTGCATTCCAGAAAACAACACCTCCGGCGCCCTTACAATCCGTAACGCATTCACAATTATTTCTTAAATTTCAGGAATAATTCTTCCACAGCCGTAAAATGTTTTTTTCCAGTAATTTTCATTCAAACCGCTGATAATTACACCAGTTCTTGGACCGCCGCTTGCCGCATTTAAAAATAAATTCTGTTTTCCAAAGTCATTTTCTCCAGGATTTTTTCCTAAATAAATACCAACATGCGTAATTCTTGAATCAGAAGCGCCCTTAAAAAATATTAAATCGCCAGGAAGAGCTTCTCCCAACGAAACAGGAGATGTCTGATTGTAAATATCCTGGGCGTTTCCCCTTACATCTATACCAAGGCTCTGTTTTGCCGTATAGGATACAAGTCCAGAACAGTCAAAGCCCGGTCGTGGAGTTTTTCCGCCCCAAACGTAGCTTATGCCTTTATATCCCATTCCAAAATCAATAAACTTTTTACGCATATCTATTACAGAATCCATTTTTTTCTCGGACTCTTCAATCGACATAGTTTTATTATTTTCATCCTGCCGCTCCAGCAGTTTTTTCTGTTCATTTTCTTTTACAACAGGTTTATTTGCCGTAGTTTTTCTTTTTGAATCTAGTTTCTGTTTTTTTTCAGTTTTGTTTTGGTTTTCTAAAATTTCTTTTTCGGAATTTTTTTTCTGAGAATCTGCCTTTTGTGTCTGTCTTACAGAAACATCTTCTTTTTTTGACTGTCCCGTAGAATCCGTTGCCGTATTTTCAGTTTTTGTCTTCGCTGTGTTTTTTGCAGGCTTATTTTTTAAATTCGCCTTGTTTTTTTCAAGCTCTGCCTTTGCTTTTTCTTTTGCCGAAGAAATCTGGCTTTTTGAAGAAGCAACTTTCTGGCGCTCATTTTCAATTCTTTTTAGAATATCGAGTTTTTTTTGCTTTACGCTTTCAAAAAATTTAGAATTTTCAGCTTCTATTTCTTTTTTTGAAGGCTCAACAACAATTTTATAAAAATCGCCTTCTTCAATCCTTTGGTTTTCAAAAATATCATCGCCTTTGTTATCTGCCGCATAAACTGCAAAAGATGAGAGAAAAAGAACTAAACTAAAAAAGAATGCTTTTCTTTGAGAATTTTTCATATAACCAGCCTGAACAAAAAATCAAATTCATTGGATTTTCTTCTAAAAAATAAAAACTTTGTCTGCAAAAGAGACAAAGTTTTTATCAGAAAATCAAATCACATAAACTAAATAATTAAATCTTAAAGTAAATTATTTAGCA
This sequence comes from Treponema sp. UBA785, assembly GCF_002297065.1. Classification (NCBI taxonomy): domain Bacteria; kingdom Pseudomonadati; phylum Spirochaetota; class Spirochaetia; order Treponematales; family Treponemataceae; genus Treponema; species Treponema sp. UBA785. The sequence continues at coordinate 22,206 of NZ_DBJD01000033.1, forward strand.
TCAAGAGTCTCTTCAGCTTCAGTATTAACTTCTTCGCTGTTTGAAGTAATCATCATGTTCTGAAGTTTAAGAGAAAGAGCTTCTTTCAAAGCTTTTCCTTCGTCAGTATTGTCTTCGATAGAACTCATAGCGCTCTGAATCTGAGCATCATAAAGTTTTTTTGTCATGCCCCAAACAGCATAGTATTCATAATAAACCTTTGACTCTTTTGCTTTTTTTGATGGCTTTACTTCTTTCTGGATCCAATATGAAGCAATTTTTTCAAGACCGTTAAGCTCAACGGCAGAAACAGCCTGCTTGTACATATTCAATTCTTGTTCCAAAGAAGTTGGATCTTTTACATCGCCAGACTGTTTTGAACGTCCTTTCTGAGCAGCAGAAACAGCTTTTCCAACAATTCTCTGCATTTCATCACCAACCTGAACTTCTACATCAACCAAGTCAGCCCACTGCTTTGTAAATTCAAGGTTATCGCCACGAGAAACTACAACAAATGGCTTTTTGCCGGCAATTCCTGGCATAATCGGAGAAAGATATTCTGCAGAATAATTTCCGTTTCCAATTTCAACAACCCACTGAGGAATTTCTGAACCAAATGATGCTCCCTGATAGTCAAGAATCGTTACGTAATTCTTCTGAACTTTAGCAGCATTGCCTTTAATTCCAGAACCAGAAACTTTTGTAGTTCCACAGCTACTGAACAGAGCAGCAGCTACAACAGAAAGAATAAAAATAGTCTTTTTCATTTTATTTCTCCCACAAAAAGTCAAGATTAAAACTTGAGTTTTAGGATTGACTTTTTAAGTTGTTCCGCAACGAAGTGAGAAACAACAGATTATAAGAAAGTTTGCAACGCAAACTTGTAAAGATAAAAACAGACGCCATTTTCGGCTATTTTTATCTTACCTCCTGCTAAAAAATTTGCAAAGCAAATTTTATTTTTTAACAAACCGCCAAAAAGACGGATAAATCCTAAATAAAAAACAGTTACCTAAAAGAAAGATTATTCATATAAGAATCAAAATTTTTGCTGAATTCTGTTCCTATATTTTTCTCCAAAACCCGATAAGTTCTATTTTTTGCATCGGATTCAGAAGGAGCACCTTCCCTTCCTTTTAAGTTTATTGCAAACAGCGACTCCGACTTCAAATTATCAGAAAAATCTAAGTCCAACGTATAAACGCAATATGTAATTTTTCCTTTTTTTGAAATTTCGGAAGAATAACTGCCTTCAAGCCCGTATTTTTCTTTTTTAGACGAAGATGTTTTAAATCCGTACTTTGAAAAAATGTTTTGAAAAGCAGATTTTATCTTATTTTCCTTGTCGCCACCAACCCTTATATAAATCGTAATTCCTTCGGCAAACTTCTTTTGAGCAGCCTGCATACTTTGAAGCGAAACAATTTGTTTGCTGATTGCATTTCCCTGCTCAAAATCAATTACTGTAAGATTTTTAAGCAGCCTGTCGTTTTCAGAAGCAATGTCAGCAGCAAAACAAATCTCACTATAACCGTAAAAAGAATGCGGATTTTTTTCAGACTCTGCTACAGACTGTCTAACAACTGCATCGTTTTTCTGTATAAGATCCAAATAAACAGCGGCTGTCTTTTTTCTGTCAAGAACTGCAATTGCATACCACTTCTTTTCAGGCGAATTATAAAAATATTCTGCAATTTCTATTCCAATCAGATTTTCTGCTTCAATTTGGCTCGTTATATTCTGCTGCAAGTTTCCAGAAGAAGAAAAAGAAACTTTTCCGTCAGAAAGCGCCTGTTCCATTTTTTTTGATGCGACACTGTTCGACTTTACTGTCTGCCCGAAAATAGAAGAAAGGTTTTTTACAGCTTCAAGTTCTGCACTTTCCCGATTTTCTCCAGAGCCAGTTCCGTTCATATAAGTTTCCGAAGGATAAACGCTTGTCGGCAGAGTTGTCCATTCCGGCATTTTCTTTTTTGCGCCAAAAACTAGGCAGACAGAGAATATAAAGGAAAAAACAAAAATGCTTTTTTTCATAAAAATCCTTAAACTTTCTTACGTTATTGAATTTTGCAAACTGTTAGAATTTTACAGCAGATTTTTTTATATACTTCTTAATATCGTTGTTCTGATCAGACCAAATAATCTTGTTTGTTTCCAAATCAATCAACTGCATATCAACCTGGTAAGTTCTTACCTGCTGTCTTCCGTCAGTATCTACAATTGTCGTAACAGTGCCCTGGAGCATAAAGTCTGCGGCAGTTTCGTTTCCGATAGATTTAGCAGTTTCGTAAGCATTCTCTGCCTGATCGTATTTTTCTGCACGCAACTCTTCTCTCTGGTTTGCATCCGCTACAAATTCCAAAGTTCCGTCATTGATAATTACATTCTGAAATCTTTTTGAAAGAATTGAAGTGTCAATATGTTCAACGCTCTTGTTTTTGATAGTTCCAATAATTACAACAGGTGTTCTGCCTTTTGCGCTCTTAAAATTTGCAACGCGTTTTGACTTTATGCACGAATCAATCAAAGCTGTGCAAACCTGATTAACATCGTTGTCGTTCCAATATCCGCTCAAATCTTTTACGCTTTCTTCTGCTCCATATCTTTTCACAGAAGTAGATCCGCAAGAAAAGAAAAACAACGAAGAAACAACCAATAAATTTGCCAATACTACTTTTACTTTCATAAATTACCTCTCAATAATAAATCTATTTTATACAAGAAGAAACAACCAAAGAAGGTTTTCCTTCTTTTACCTCAGTTTCAAAAGGTTTTTCGACTATACTTCCATCAGAAAAGCGATAAACCACCTTTCCCTTATATAAGCCAGAAGGAACAGTAAAACCTGCGGCATTTACAGTTTCTGGGAAAAATTCTCCTTGACGAATATCAGCAGTTTCGGTCAAATCAATAGCCGAAAGACCAGCTGCCGTTGAAGAACAAAGCGCGTCAAAAGCAATCGAAGCCAAAGTATAAGCAATGCTTCTTCCCGAAAGCATTTTTAAGCCTTCATAACTAGCGTTTATACTTGCAATTCCTGCCACAATTCCACTGACTTTTTTCGTAATACTGCGGTTCATGCTTGCAGCGTATTCTTTTCTAGCTCTAAGTTTAACAGATTTTTCCAAATTTGCATTAAAATTTTCTATTATAATAGCACTTTTGGTTCCCACATTATTCAGCACAACGTCAACACTGCTTACAGTAGATTTTCCCGCATAAAACGGATAGACAAATTTAAACTGAACAGGAAGAAGGCGATAAGAAGAATTTCCAGTCGGAACATAAAAATATGTAGACTTTGAAGGAAAATAAACTTCTTTTGCAGTCTGTTTTCCAATAAGACCAGCAAGAGCAAGAACGTTAACGCGTCCTTTGCCGGAAGGAATTGCTGAATCAACAGAATCAAAATCTTTTACAAGCGACTTTAAAACAATAGAATCAGAATCAACCTGGCTTTTATCGCCATCTGCCTGTCTTAAAATTAGACTTAAGTATCTGGCAAGAGATGATTCCTTATAAACGTCTTTTTCGGTTGGCTTCTTAGGCAAATCGGCTGTAAAAACTGAAGAATCAATATTATAAGCGCTCAGAGATTTTGCGTCCTCATCAAGCTTTTCGCGGACAGAAGGATCCAGGCCATTTTTTATCAAAACTTCACCGTAAAGACGTCTGTATTCAGGAAGTTTTACGTCAGAAAGTTTGGTGAGCTGGTTTACAGCGCTGTTTAAATCTCCCTGCAAATAGTAACAAAGGGAATTCATCGTGTTTACAAGAAGATACTCGTAAACATTGCCCGTATATTCTTTTAAATTTTCGTTGACAATCGCTTTTCCGATTGATTTTGTAATGCTTTTTGTAAGCGTGTCAAACATCTGCGCGTCAGTCTTTTCAAAAACAACCGAAGCCTGAGCATATTCACCAATAATAAAATAGAGCATAGCAAGGTCAAGATTGTCCCTTATATCTGCCTTTTTTCTTGTTTTGTACAGCATCATTCCAAGACAAGTAGAATAATTTCTCTGATTGTAGGCTTTTTTATACTCTTCTTCGTTGTATTTGATTGGCTTTACTTTTTTGGAGTGCTGTTTTTTTTCAGCCGCAGCAATATTCTCTAGTTCTGTATCTTCTATATTTGAGGAAGAACATGAAACAAAAAAACATGCCAACAGAAGTATAAAAATTTTGATAATTTTTTTCATTTTAAGCTCGCAACCGTGAATAATCTTCAAAACTATTTTTAATTTACTCGAACCATTATTGAGTATGATAGATGCAAAATCTAAAAAAAAACTAAAAACTATTTGACAGAGTTTTTTCAACTTCATCAATCACATCGTCTGGAGTGCTTGCTCCTGCCGTAAGCCCGACTTTTTCAAGAGAAAAAAAATCTTCAGGAATTTCAGCTGCCTTTTCAATCAGGGCAGCGTGTTTGCAAAGCGACTTTGCTTTTCCGTAAAGCCGATTTGTATTTGCGCTGTTTTTTCCGCCAATTACAAGAACTCCGTCTACTTTTTTGCACAAATCCGTCAAACTGTCCTGACGGTCGTAAGTTGCAGGACAAATAGTGCGCAAAACTTTCAAATCAGGAATTTTTTCTTTTAAAACAGCGGCAATTTCATCAAACAGTTTTACACTAAAAGTCGTCTGGCTTATCAAAACACAGTTTTCCGGCACATTTTCTGAAAAAAGTTTTTTATATTCAAAAACAGCATCTTCGACAGATTTTACAAGGACAAAATCGAGTTTCTTTCCGGCATCTTCCGCGCCACGTCTGGCCGCTCCCTCAATTCCAATCACCTCTCCGTGGTTTGCATCTCCCGTAAAAAAAATAATCCAGCCGTTTTTTGCAAAATCTGCACATTTTTTTTGGTTGGCCCGCACGATTGGACAAGTTCCATCCAAAACTTTTGCACCAGTCTTTTCAAGCCCTTCTTTTATTTCTGGAGGAACTCCATGCGCCCGAATTACAACCGTATCTTCTTTTTTTACACAGGAGATTTTTTTTTCATCAAGAATTTTCAATCCGCGGTTTTCAAAAGTTTTTAGGGCCAAAGGATTGTGAATAAGAGGTCCAAATGAATAAACCTGTCCGTTTTTATTTTCTTCAAGTGCACTGTCTGCCGTTTTTACAGCATGCCGCACACCGGCGCAAAAACCCATTTTTTCTGCACGAATAATTTTCATAGAATTTAAATATCGCATTTTATAAAATTCATTACAAGCAAAAAAGCATAAAAAAAAGCCGCAGATAAAAATCCACGGCTTAATCATTCATTAAAAGTTAAAAGCTATTCGCTTTTTTCTTCTGAACGAACATTTGCTTTTGGCAAAACTGCAACAGGTTTCCAATTTTTTCTTACTGTTGCGATGAATGAACCTGCAATGAACAATGATGAATAGCATCCGGAAATAAGACCAACTACGAGCGCAATTGCAAAATTCTTGATGTCGCCAGTTGTAAATACAACGAGAGCAAGAACAGCAAAAAGTGTTGTTATTGTCGTAATTACAGAGCGACTCAAGGTTGCAGTAAGAGCGCTGTTAAGAATATCTTTGAAAGTTTTCGCTTCCACAATCTTCATATCAGAACGAACGCGGTCAAGAATTACGACTGTTGCATTAATTGAATAACCGATAATTGTAAGAATTGCGGCAATTGAGGTCGTTGTAAATTCAAGCTGTGACCATGTAAAGAATGAAATCATAATCAAAGCGTCGTGAATAACGGCAATTACAGAGCCAAGAGCGGCATCCCACTTAAATCGGAACAATGTGTATGCAAAAATCAAAACCAAAGTCGCCAAAACCAAAATAATAGAATCACGAATCAAAGATTTTGAAAACTGCGCGCTTATTGACTGGCTCTGTTCAATTACAACATTCTCGTTGCCATATTTCTCTGCAAGAACAGACTTAACTGCATTTTCTACACTTTCACCAGATTCAGTGCGAACCTGATAAGTATTTTCATCTCCAGCAGACTTTACAGAAGCGTTGATTTTATTAGAAGAAAGAAGTTCTGCGATTTTGTCAGAATCTGTTTCTGCCGCAACACTAACCTGAATGTTCTGGCCAGGTTTAAATTCAAGGCCCCAGTTCATTCCGCGAACACAAAGGCTTACAATTCCAGAAACAATAAGAACTGCGCTCAAAACAACTGCTGCAGGGAAAAATTTACTAAAATGAATTATTTTTTTCATTACTGTTTAACTCCCCAGCCGATACTGATTTTTTTCTGTCCGATTACATCTGTGTTAAAGTCAAACATAAGGCGGGAAATTACCAGTGCTGTAAATACTGATGAACACACACCAATTGCAAGAGAAACTGCAAATCCCTGGATCGAACCAGTACCAAGCTGGCTCAAGAACAGGGCGGCGATAAATGTAGTAATGTTAGAGTCCATAATTGCCCAGAATGCGTTGTCAAAACCGGAAGCAATTGCTGCGGCACGGCTCTTTCCAAGCGCAAGTTCTTCCTTTATGCGTTCAAAAATAATTACGTTGGCGTCAACAGACATACCAACTGTAAGAATCATACCGGCAACAGAAGAAAGTGTAAGTGTAAGGTTGAATGCTGAAAGCACAGCGAACATGATGTACATATTGAGAATCTGTGCAATAACTGCATAAAAACCAGCACCCATGTAATAAACAATCATAAAGATAAACACAAGTGCAAGACCAAGAGCCAAAGCCATCATTCCCTGATGGATTGCCTGTTTTCCAAGAGAGGCGCCGACAACCTGCTGGCTTTCAATCTTTAAAGGAACTTCAAGATAAGAAGTCTGAAGAACCTTCTGAATATTCTGGGCTTCTTCTACACTAAAACCGCCAGAAAGACTTACGTTTCCACCAGTAATAGCCTGGCGAATCGTAGCAGCAGATTTTACTTTGTTGTCGTTTACGATTGCAAGACGTTCGCCTACGTGAGCGCCTGTAAAGTCAGCAAAAATTGTTGCTCCTGCAGAATCAAGAGAGAAGTTTACTTCTGTCTGTCCTGTTGTCTGGTCGCGGCTTACCTGAGCTGATTTTACGTGATTTCCATCGAGGGCAATCTGTTTTTTAACTGCAATGTATCCAATTCTCTGGTCAAGACCATAAGAATCTTTTGTATAATAGCCGAAAACTTCAGTGTCTGAAGGAATTACCGATGGGTCTGCAAGAGAGCCGTCTGCCTTAAAGGCGTCAGGTCCAACAGAAGCATAGTAAGCGGCAAATGCATTTGTTGCGTTTTCATCAACAAGGCGGAAATTCAAGCTTCCTTTGCCCTGAATAATAGAATTTACGCTTTCACCATCTGCCTGGCCTGGAATTTCGATATAAATTCTGTCTTCACCCTGCTGACGGATAACCGGAGAAGTAAGACCGAATTTATCGATTGAAGATGTAAGTGTCTCCAAAGCCTGTGTCATTGCCTGTTCTTTAAAAGCATCTGGATTTCCAACTTCAGAAGTTTCTTTCTGCTTAGCAAGCGCCGCATCCAAGTCTGCCTTTACAATAATGTTCATACCGCCAGAAAGGTCAAGACCAAGTTTTACAGACGAATTGTAATTATGTTTTGCTTTTAAATAGAGCGAGCGGTAATAATCTTCAAATACCGACTGCAATTCCGATGAACTTGAAAATGCGGAGAGAACTGCTGCAAGATTCATGTCCGAAGGAACATCTTTTTTAGCAGCTTTATATGCTTTTTTTGCTGCTTTTACAACGTAAGAGTAAGATTTGTCCAAAGAAGCATTTGCATCTTTGTTTGCCATTTGTTTTACAAGGGCAACTTCCTCTCTTGCTTTTTTCTCTGATTCATCCTTGATTTTTTCAAGTGAACTCAAAGCCACTTTCTGAATCTCATCTGGTGTACCAAAATACCATTTTACCGACGGTCTTAAAAAAAGCGCGCAAACGGCAAGTACAACCAAAATAAGAATAAAACGACTACGTTTATTCATTTAATAATTCCACCCTGAAAACTATTTATTTTCTTCTTCTGCTGCATTTTCTTCTGCAGAAGCTTCTGCTTTTACTTCAACAGCTGGCTCTTCGGCTTTTACTTCTTCAGCTTTCTTTGCTTTTTTAGAAGAAGCTTTTTCAACTGTTTTTTCTGTAACAACTGCAGAAATTGCAGAGCGTGAAAATTCAATCTGAGTATTTGAATCAACTTTTACAACAACTGTTTTTTCTTTTGTAGAGCTTACAGTTCCGTGGATTCCACCGATTGTAACAACTTTGTCGCCTTTTTTAAGGGCGTTAATCATTTTTTCAGTTTCCTTCTGTTTTTTATTCTGCGGACGAATAATGAAGAAATAGAAAATTGCAATGATTAAAATAAACGGAACTACAGACATAAGCATGTTGCCCTGTCCCTGAGCACCATTCTGCAATAAAGGTATAAAAGACATTTTTTCCCTTCCTTTTTTATTAAATTTTTAGCCTTAAAAGAATAACATTTTGATAATATTGTGGCAAGGCAAGAATAAAGATGTCTATTTGGACAGAAGCGTTTCAAGCTCTGCATTTAACAGCAAAAGGCTCTCATCTGCCGGAGAAATTGCAACTACTTGTTTTAAATAATACTGAGCCTTTCGATATTCTTTTTTGTTAAAATAAATTTGATACAGACGAAAAAGCGCATCCTTGTTGCGTGGGTTTGCTGTAAGGCTCGAACGCAAATCCACCATAACCGCATTTTCATTTTTCTGCAAAAAGCTTCGCTCGTAATAGAAGAAACTTTTCATTTTTGAAGATGCCCCGGAAAGATTCTGTTCAATAAGCTGAGAAGCCTCAGAACGCCTGTCGGTAGCAACAAGAACTTTTATATAATTTTGCAAGACCGCTTCGTTTTTTGGATTTTTTTCGTAAAGCGAAGAAATAATGTCCCACGCTTCGCTGTTTTTGCCAGACGCAAGACAGACATCAATGTGAGTAAAAATGCATTCTGCAGGAATGTCTTTTATTTTTATAAGGGCAGAACTTGTTTTGTAAGCTTCGTTCCATTTTTTCCGGCTTACAAAATCATTCACCTGAATTTTCATAGCCTCGATGTTCGTGCTGTCCGTCAAAAGAACCTTTTCTGCAAGTTCGCCAGCGGTTTTTCCATTTATTTTTGAACCAGTTTCCCCGGCAAGGCTTGCCGCAGTAAGAAGAATTTCTGTATCGTCAGGATAAAGAGAAAGCGCTTTTTCGATTGTCGCGCAGGCCGCCGTCATATTTTTATTCCAGTCTTTTTGAACTTTTGCGCGCAAAACAAGATATTCCCGGCTGTCGGAATTTGTAAGCGCATAAACATCAAGCAAGGAAGCAGAGCGAATATAATCGCCTTTTTCCGCAAGAATTTTCGCTCTGAACAAAACAAAATAAGAATTTTCCGGTTCCTGCTGCAAAACCCGTCCAACATAAAGCTCGCTTTCTTCAAGGGCGCCAAGCGCAAAAGCATTTTCTGCGCAAAGTTTTAGCGCCGGAGAATAAAACTGATTTTTTTCGAGAATTGATTTTGCAAGTTCGTAAGATTTTGAGTAATTTTTTAGCTTAAAATTGCAGTCAGCCAAAGCATAGCAAGTCTCTATTGTTTGTGGAGAAGAATCAAAAGCTTTCTCAAAAAAAACTAAAGCGTTTTCAAAATCATTCTGTCTGAGCAAAAGCAAGCCCTGCAAAAAATTAGCAACAACGCTTTCTGGATTTTCTTTTAATGCCAAAGAAAGAGATTCTTGTGCAAGCGGATAATAATCTTTTCTAGTTTCGGAAGTTACGAGAACTAAAGAAGGAAGAACCAGTGTCAAAAAATCGGAACTTCCAGTGCTTTCATCGTAAATTCCGCGCTTTGCAGATTCAATTGCGCCGGTGTAAGGATTTGGCGGCAAGCCTTCAAACGGCTGAAAATTCACTTTTTCCTGCTGCCACAAAATCGTCATAAAAGAATATGCTGTGTTTAAAAGAATTTTTTCGTTTTCGGTATAGAATTCTGCATTTTTCCGCAAAATCGAATATGCAAGGTTTATAGATTCTGGAGAGCCGTTCTCAACAGCATTGACCGCTTCTTCTGGAATTCCTGAAAAAAATTTTTTTTCTTTTTTTGGAGGAAGCGCTATCGAAACTGATTCCGAGAGCTGCGCGCTGTACTGCCCTTCCAAATGATTTTCCGCCTGCAATTCATTTTTTGGACTTGAACCGCAGGAAAAAAATGCAAGAGAAAAAACAAAGGTTATGTAAAAGACCGGCTTCATTCCTTTGCATCCTCTTCAAAATCATTTTCAAGGCTTTCGCTTTTGTCGTAAGGAAAGTGCGCGGCCGGATTCTGCTGAATTAAAAACAGAATTATGAGGCAGATTCCAAGAAAAACTGGAAACAGAGGCCAGAAAATCGAAATCCACTTTCTAAAACCCATCGAAATCAAATTGAGAGAAAAAAGCAAAAAGTAAAAACCCATTCCGATTAAAAAAATAGACGGAAAAAGGTAAGAAACACGAATACGCCTGTCTTTTGTAATTCCTGTAAAAAGAACGCTAAAGCCTGCAAGAATTATTGAAACCGGCCAAAGACCTTCGATTCCAAACGGAACAAGTCCGGAACCAATAATCATAAACAAAAAACCGGCAAGAAGAGCGTAAAGTCCAAGAAAAAAAACTAAGGCCGAACTGTATTTTACTAGAGAAAAATAAAAAACAAGCGCTCCGGCAACAGTAAGAATAACGGTCCAGGTTTCGACATGAGCATTAAAATGACTTGCAAGACGCGGAAACAGAAGAATTCCTGCCAAAATACAAACAACGCCGAGAGCCAGAATAATATTCAATGTTGTCGCTGCCAGTTTTTTCATTTTTGCCCCAAATTCAGATATTAACTCTAGCTAATAGAATACAACAAGTTTCGCCCTCTTGCCAATAAGAAAGCACTTTGTTAATCTTTAAATATGAAGATAAACTTGAGATTTTTTGTGTTTTTGTGTCTTGCGGCGCCTTTGTTTTTTTCTAATTTTTCATGTTCATCTAAGAAAAAAAATGAAAATCTTGTCCAGTTAAACCTTCTTCTAAATGAAAAAAATCTTTCGGCACAAACCAGATATGCGGTAATAAATAGAATTGCGAATTCGCTTTATTCTTCAAAAAATTCAAGCGAAATGATTTTGTTTTTGACGGACTGGGTAGAAAAAAATCCGAAAGACATTTACAACGCATATTGGCTTTTGATGGTTGCTTCAAGCTACCTTGAAAACGGAGCAGAACCTGTCGCAGAATATTACTTTAACCGGATACTTAAAAATTATCCGGATCTTCTTGTTCAGGGAAAGTCAGTTCACTTTATCTGCCTGCAGCATTTAATTCAAATCAGCACAGATTCCACAAATAAAATTTCGTATTTTAACCAGCTTGTAAGCCGTTTTCCTTCGCTTGTGAGCATTACAGAAATGTATGTACGGCTTGCGCTTGAGTACGAAAAAGAAGGCGAATACAATCAGGCGCTAAAATCCTACTCGCTATTTTTAAAACAGCCTGACGCTTCGACAATCCAGATTCCTGGAATTCCAGACGCTTATTCAAATGCCAGAAAAATGGTCGATTTTTCAAATTCGACAAAGGACTGGACATTTGAATCCCTCGACGCTTTGGAAAAAGCTGTCAAAACCGCAATAAGACGCTACGACTGGCGTTCTCTCGACAAATATCGCTCAAAAGTAAATTTCTTTGCAATGTCCTGGAAATCAAGCGAAACAGATGCGAACGCGCTTGAAAATTTCTCGATGAAAGGTTTTATGGTCGGACAAAGAATCCGCTACAACGAAAAACTCGATGAGTCTTCAAATCCAAACGAGGCTTATTTGAGAACAACAGGTTGGAGCCCTTACATGCCTGTCTGGTACCTGTATTTTAGAAAGGTGAATTTTCCTGTAGACCCGGAAATTCACGGACGCTGGGAATGGGCCGGAATTTACTATGGTGAAAAACTGTAGAATAAAAGTCATTTTTGCAATCCTGCCTTTTTTTGTCTTTTTAAAAAACCAAAATTCTGTAAAGGCCTGTGATTTTCTTGAAAAAATTACTCCAGAAGAATTTTTAGAGATTTTAAAGACACAAGAGCCGCAGGAATTTTCGTTTGACGAAAAGCAGGCCGGCGGAATACAAATTCCTGATTCGCCTTATGCAAAAAAACAGATAAAAAAATACATTGAGCAATACACAAAACCTTTTGGAAAACGGCAGCTTTCTGAGATTTTAGACAACGGGGAGCTTTACCGACTCTACGTGCGTCAGGAACTAAAAAGAAAGAACCTGCCTGCTGCCCTGGAATATCTTCCGGTCGTAGAAAGCGAATACAAGCCTCTTGCCGTAAGCAAAAGCGGAGCACGCGGACTCTGGCAGTTTATGGACAACTCGATTGCTGGACTTTTAAAAAAGAATGAATACATTGACGAGCGTTACGATCCTTGGCTGAGCACAGACGCCGCCTTAAAAAAACTCGAAGAAAATTACAGGCAGTTTAGGGACTGGCCGCTTGCAATTGCCGCTTACAACTGCGGAGCCGGCGCAATGAAGAAAATTTTGAGCAAAAGCGAAAAAAAAGATTTTTGGTATATTTCGGAAAAAGGACTTTTGCGCGACCAAAGCGTTCAATATGTGCCAAAACTTCTTGCAATCTGCATTCTTGCGACAAACGAAAAAAAATATGGAATGTCTTTGCCAGAAATTACATCTTCTAAAAGATACGCAGAATTTGACTTTTTGACCACAGAAAAACAGATAAACCTGGACAGGCTTTCTTCCGAATTAAAGATGGAGCCTTCGATTTTAAAAAAACTGAATCCTGCCCTTCTGCAAAACTGCACGCCTCCAGACCAAAAATATCAGCTTCGGCTTCCTGATGGAATGAAAGAAAGCGTAAAAATTGCCTTGAATGAAATTTTTGCGGAAAATAAAAACAATTATTCAGCAAGGCATATTGTAAAAAAGGGAGAAACTCTTTGGTCTATTTCTAAAAAATACGGAACAAGCGTTTTAAATCTCCAGAAAATAAACGGATTAAAAGACGGAGATATTCTTTCTGAAGGTAAAATTCTTTATATAAGATAAAAAAATGCCGAAAATGAGGACAAGGGATAGGAAGGGTGAGAGCAGCGAAAACAAACGCCTGCGTTTGGTCGGAGGCGAATGCCGTAGCCCTGGATAGCCCGGTTTTTGCGAAGCAAAAATGGCCCCGTACAAAAAAAGACAGTCTTTTGGAGATTAAATTGAAAAAAGTTTTTTTATTCACGTTTTTTTTTAGCGCCTGCATGGTTTTTGCACAAAACGGCGACCTCGAAAGCAAAAGCAGAATTGACTGGACAAAAAACAATTTTAGTTCTTCAGTTTATCTTGACTTGGAAAAAAGCAATATTGCAATGCCTTCCGGAAAAATGAGCGCGGTAAACCGGATAAAAACAGAACTGCCGGATTTGGTAAAAGAGCCGCTTCTTTCTCTTTTGGTAGACAACAAGACCCAGCTTGCAGACCTTATTTTTGACAACACAATTACTCTCGAACAAGTTGGGAATATTGTAGACGGTTCTAAAAAAAGTCCGGGCATTTTTGTAAATTCTGCCTCGGTTTTAAAAATTGACAGCAGCCTGAGCACTCTCGACATTTCTTCGCTTTTAATCCGGCACAAAACCGCCTACAAACCGCTGCCTCCGTTGCAAAATATTCCAAGCCGTGTTTATACAGGAATTATAATCGATGCCCGCGGCGAGCTTGACGTTCAAGGTGAATTTACAAAAGACGAAATTATGCCGTGCTTTTTCCCTAAAATTTGGGACGAGGATATGAACTTGATTTATGAGCGCAATACTCAAGATCCGGAAATTGAAAAAAAAGAAGGGCTTGTTCACTACGACTGGACGGAAGACGAATCTGTCTACGCCCAGAGAATTGGACTTGATCCGCTTTACATAAACGCAAGAAAAGTTTTTGGAAGATTCCGCACGGATCCTGTTATTTCTAAAAGGGACGCCTTAAAAATTCTTTGTATTCCTGAAAATGTTGAACTTTTAAAGCAGGGAAAAATCGTAATCCTTTTGGACAAAAAAAATCTTGTTAAAGACATTGCTGTTCCGCAAAAAACTGAACAATACTATGCCGACCTCCGCGAAATTAAACAGCGTCTTTTTAACGAAGAAGAAGCGGCTTCAATTCAGGACACAGCGAGAGGAATTCAGATTCTTTATGATTTGAAATTTGTTGCCGACAGTCCAAAGCTTCTGGACGGCGAAGTGCAGAAAGTTAAGAAACTTGCCGAAAGCCTCAAAAAATTGAATTCTGACAACGCCTATACAATTTTGATTGAAGGGCACACTGCCGATGTAAACAAGCCGCAGGGACAGATGAAACTTAGCATTGAGCGAACCCAGACCATAATCGACGAACTCGTAAAAAACGGTCTGGACCGTTCAATTTTCTCTTACAGAGGATACGGCGGCACCCAGCCAGTTGCTTCTAACGAAACAGCAGAAGGCAGGGCTCAAAACCGCCGCGTAATAATTACTGCAAGACCAAAAGCAACTTATATCCAGCGAAATTAAAATTCGCAGGGCAAGCATGCTTTTATTTTGAAAGCATTTCTGCCAGCTGACAAACGCCTTCGACCATTGCCTGGTGCTCTTGCGGGGCAATGCGCGCGTAAAGAGTTTCCGGAGTGTCGCCAGGCATGACAGGCACTTTTTTCTGAACAAGGATTTTTCCAGTATCACAACCGCTGTCTACAAGATGCACAGTACAGCCGGATTCTTTTTCGCCAGCGGCAAGAACCGCTTCGTGGACGTTGTGTCCCCACATTCCTACTCCGCCAAATTTTGGAAGAAGAGCCGGATGCAAGTTTACGATTTTTCCTGAATATTCCTGAATAATTTTTCCGCTCAAAACTGTAAGCCAGCCTGCAAGAACGATGGCGTCGCAACCAGACTCTTTTGCGGCATTTAACGCAGCGTCAGAAACGGCAATGCGTTTTTCTTCCTTGCTGACGGTTTTTGCCTTTTGCTCACCCAAAACAGCAAATGGAGAAACGATTTTTGTCTTTATTCCTGCGTTCTGAGCCCTTTCGAGCGCATACGCTTTTTTTGTATCCGCAATTACAATTTCAATCTGATAAGGACAATTTTCTGTGTTTTTTTCGTAATCAATCAAAGCCTGAAGGTTTGTTCCGCCTCCGCTTACAAGAACTGCAATTTTTATTTTTTCTTTCATAAAAAAAATATACCACAAATAAAGTTTGTTTGACAGGCAAAAAAAATATTAAAGTTTTTTACTAAATCTGCCGAAAAGGATTTATAAAGAAAAACCCCCCCCCCCCCCGATTTTTAAAACAGCAACATTCGGAGGGTGATGACGGGAGCATTTTTTTTGAGAGAGTTACTTTATTCAGCAAAAATTAACATTTTCTTCCTGTTAATTTCATTGTTTTTTACATTTCCGATTTTTTCTCAAGTCGTAAAGACTCCTTTTCCAGTAACAAACCTTGCCTATAGCAAAGACGATGAGTTTTTTGCCTTTACAGAAGAAAATACCGTTTTTTTGCGCAGCTGCTCGACCTACGAACTTTCAGACACTCTAAACATTAAAAACATCGACAAAATAATGTTTTCGGCCGAAGGAAAACACCAAATTCTTCTGGCAATTACAAAGGACGGCTATTTTTCTGTCTGGAATACAGAAAATAGCGAAGACAGATTTCTCAAATTCAATAAAGAGCCTTATTTTAAGCTTGACTGCAAAAACGAAAACGAAATTAGAGCCGTCACTTTCAGCAAAAATTCGGACTATGTGGCAGTCGCATCCGACGACAATTCAATCAAGCTATTTTTTAAGCTGCGCTTTACAAAAGACGCGATTTTTAAAGAACTAAAAGGCCACGATTCAGAAATCTACAGTCTGAATTTTAGCAAAAACGAAAATTTTCTTGCAAGCACATCAAAAGACGGAACGGCGATAATCTGGAACTGCAATTCCCAGTCAGAAATTCTTAAATTGACAGAAATTTACACGCAGACAGAAATTCCTGTTCAATTTTTGGCAGACAACAGTTCAATAATAGCGCCAGAAAACGAAACAAGTTTTTGCATTTACAGCCTCGAAGGCGAAAAGCTCCTTTCAATCGACACTCTTCACAAAATAAAAGGAATAAAACCTCTCAATAAGGAAAACAAAATTGCAATCGTGACGGAAAATGACGAAATAGAGCTCTATGATCTGTCAAAAGAAAAATGGCTCGGCTACATTCCTTCGTGCGATTTTTCGGCCCTTACAGATTTTGAATTTAATCCGGACAACTCAAGGATTCTTATCGGCTACGAAAGCGGCTCGATTTTTGAATTTTTTGTAAAAGACGTGCTTTTATCTCCAGGACAAAAGCCTCCAAAAAAGTTTAGAAGCGCGGAAAATTACGGCGAATCAAATAGCGGAACCGGCTCCTCTTTACGCGGCTGGGGTATTACAAACGGCACTTTTAAAACCCGCCACGAAAAATATCTGTGCGTTTCTTTAAACCTGCGTTCCGCGCCTTCTCCATACAATCTGTCGGCAGGATTTTCATCTGCATTTTTAACATACGACCTTTTGCCGCCTTTTTACACAGGAATTTATGTAAGCCCGTACATCGGTTTTCCAAAATCAAACTATCCTTACAAATACACAAAAAACAACAGCAGCATGGATTCCCCAGTTCTTGCAGGGCTTGATTTGTGCGCGCCGTTCGGAATTTTTGTAATGCCTTTTGTAAACAACGAGATTGGATTTAGCGCGGAGATTTTTGCAGGAACCGGAGTCTGCCTTCTTTGGAACAGGAATTTTGGCGCGGAATCCGCAGCCTCAAAACCGTTCATTTCGCTCAATTTTGGAACAAAACTCGGAATAAACTGGAAATATTTTTCGCTAAATGTCGCGGCCCAATGGAATTCTGTCCAAAAAATTATGATAAGCACAGAACTTGGCGCAAATTTTAAAATCGGAGAAAAAAAATGAACCGGAAAACTCCAGTCTTAAAGACACAGTCTGCCTTTTCTGAACAATTTGATTTTCTCAAAAAAATTTTATTCACCTTTATTACAGTTTTTTTGCTGGGCGCTTTAAACAGCTGCAAAACTTCGATTGACGACGTTTTAGACAATTACAACACAAATTTTACAAGCACAGATTCAACTTCAGAAAAAACTTCAGGAATCGCGCCGGGAGAACCAGGCTTTAACGAAAAAAATATGCTTTCTCCAAAATATTTTCTGCGCTGCGACGGAACACTAAGCCTTTACGCGCCTCCAAGATGCGCCTCATATCAATGGAAAATCACAAAAGTCGAGGAAGTGACGGCGACAGGCCAGATGGGAACGGCCGTAAAAACAACCATCGAAAAAAACATAATCTGTAACCTTGCAAACGGCTCTTCAATGACAACGAGGGCCTTTTCGCTGTACGTGCCATCTTCAAACTTAAAGACCGGCACTTATAAACTTGCGCTTACAGTAACAGACAAGGAGGAAAACAGCTACACAGACGACTGCATAGTAATCATTTACTTTATGAACTAGCCCCCAAAAAACGGAGCAAAGTTTATCGGGCGGCTTTTTGCATGGCAAAAACCGGGTTATCCGGGGTTTCATTCGCAAGCGAACGGCTCCGCCGCCCCTACTACCCCTGCCGCAAAACAGGCGGCTTGTGCGCCTTGCGCACAATTAAAACTAACAAAAATTAACTGTTCTTTTATAGGAGGATGTTATGAAAAACAGAAAAAGCATTTTTGCATTCTTTGCAATCAGTGCCGCAATGATTTTTGCCTCGTGCTCAAATCTCACCGATGCAAACGTAAGTTCAAATTCAGAAAACAAAAACACTCTGAACATTGAAGTTACAAACTACGACGAAGTCGTAACTCAGGCTTCTAAAAGCGCAAACCGCGCAAGCCGTACAATTATCCCGGATTCTTTTGATTCTGACGGAGTAGATTTTTACCTTTACGGTACAAATACATCTGGAGGAACTTTTGGACCTGAAAAAGTGGATTTTAATGGAAATACAGATGCTGCAGGAGGCACTGCTTCAAAGACTGTCGGAACAATAAATATTCCGGCAAACAGCGCTGTATGGGAATTTACACTTGTCGCAGTAGCTAATGGAGATGCAGCCCCGACTGAAGCAACTCTTAAAGACAATGCGGTTCTTATCGGCTATTCGTCAATGGATATGCTCAACGGCGACACGGCAAAATTTACACTTTCTCCAGACGGTCTTACAAAAGAGGCACAAATCGCAATGAAGCTTTACACTGACGGTTGGAAACTTCCAGCAGGATTCACTGCAAAAGCCGGAATCTATCTTCTTACAACAGGAGCGGACGCCGGAGCAGACGCCACCCCGACAGAAAAAGATGTTACTTTTACAGACGCTTCAATTGACGAGGCACATGCCGTAGATTACGCAATTGCTTCTTTTGCCCCTGGAACTTATCTTTTCAAAGTGACTTTTGAAAAAACAGGCTCAAATAAAAAGTTCTACTGGAGCGACGTTCTTGTTGTTCTTCCTGGAAAAACAGTAGAAAATGCAGTTGGTATTCCAAACATAATCGGAACTGCGCCAGAAGCTCCGACAGCATTTAAAGCAGGCTATGTGGAAAACAGCGAGGACAAGTTCTCCGGCTGGTACACTACAGCATTTGAATGGGAACGTGGTTCTAAAAACGAAAACAATTTTGAAATCGAAGTTCTTGAATTTAACGATGCGGACACAGCAGTTACTCATCCAACCACTGACGATGAATGGACAACAGCTTTAGCAGACGGAAAATCTGTAACTTATGGCAGCAAATTGAGCACAGAAGCAAACTACGAAGGCGGCTCTCTTCTTTCTGGAAACACAAAGGCTCAGCTCCGCCTTGAACTTGGAAA
>NZ_DBJD01000033.1:41190-44017 GCF_002297065.1 Treponema sp. UBA785
GCACCAGCAGAACCGACAGAAACTAAAGCATTTACTGGAAATACAATCAACCGCTACAGGCTCACATATTTTATGAACGGAGGCACTTACTTCGATGACGAAACAGCGGCAGAAGGCGGCACTGGCGGCAGCACAGCGGACAGAGTAAGCTATCACTGCGAAGATTCTACAACTGGAACCGAAATCATAAAAGCAGACGGAACTCCAATCATCAAGAAAAACACATATACATGGTCTTACTGGAGCAAAGACGCAACAAGCGAAACTGCAAGCAGATACAACGAACCTGGAACAGCACCAGAAGCGTATAAAGGCTACAAAAACTTGGATCTTTACGCAATGTTCGCAACAGACGCAAGTGTGGCAATCTTCGACAAACAAAGCCTTGAAATTCAAGACGGCTGGATTACGGTAGACACAGGAACGATCACTGGAAAAACAGCAGAAATTGAAGCTACAACTCAGACAGAAGCAAAATGGACGTTCACTCCAGGAGATGTAAAAGATGCGGAAGGCAACAAAATCGAAAATTTTGCTTATGACAAAGTAAACTTTACTGTAACAAGAGGCGGAACAATTTTTGAGGCATTATCCGCGGATAAAGTAGGCGCAGAAACAGACTTTACAATGTCACTTTCAGATCTTCCTGCAGGAATCTATCAGGTAATGTTCACCGCTCATTACGGCACAACTACGGTTTCTTATTCAATAATAACAACAATTACAAGATAAGATTTTAGTTTATCCCGGCCCGGCTAAGTCTTTAGCCGGGCTTTTTTTATAAACTGTCCACAAATGTTTATTTTTGATAGTTTTTTTCTTGAAAATACATTTTTCTTACATATTCTTGACAAAACGTTTTTGAGGTTACATAATCTGAAATATGTTTAATTCAAACCTTGTAAAAGTCAGCGTCCTTCTCGTGGTGGTTTCCATCTAGCCGGAAAGTCGTTGCTTTTATTTTTGTTTGATAAATTTAAAGCGTAAATCACAGGCTCTCCGGAACTAGTTTCCTGAGAGCCTTTTTATTTTTTTTGGAGAATAATATGAAGTTGACTGGCGCGCAAATCGTTGTAAAAATGCTCGAAAAACAGGGCATTAAGACTGTTTCTGGGATTCCAGGCGGTTCAATCCTGCCTTTGTACGATGAACTCAATAAAAGTTCAATCCGGCATATTCTGGTGCGACAGGAACAGGCGGCAGGCTTTATAGCGCAAGGAATGGCACGCACATCTGGAAAAGCGGCGGTCTGTCTGGCAACAAGCGGTCCAGGAGCAATGAACCTTTTGACGGCAATTGCAGACGCAAGAAGCGACTCGATTCCTCTGGTTGCCATAACCGGTCAGGTAAACACATATCTTATCGGAACAGATGCGTTTCAAGAAGCCGACACTTTCGGACTTTCGTTTCCAATCACAAAACATTCAATCGCAGTAAAAAATCCAGAAGAACTTTTGACGGCAATTCCACAGGCCTTTGCAATTGCCCAGGAAGGCCGTCCGGGTCCTGTTTTAATTGACATTCCGCGCGACGTTCAGCTTGCCCAGTGCGAAGTAGAAAGTTTTCCTGATTACGAAGATTTTTGCATAAAAGAAGAAAATGTGCGCTTTCATACAAAAAAAGAAGAAATTCAAAATATCGTAGAAAAAATGGCATTAGAGCTTGCGCAAGCAAAAAAACCGGTTTTGTACATTGGCGGTGGCTGCAATTCTCCAGCAGCAGCAAAAGCATTGAGGGAATTCAAAAAAAATTACCGTTTGCCCGTTGTAACTTCGCTTATGGCTTTGGGAGCAATTCCAAAAACAGATTCGGACAATGCCGGAATGGTCGGCATGCACGGCTCTTACCCGGCAAATGTTGCAATGTACGAAAGCGATCTGGTTTTTGCGGCAGGAGTACGCTTTGACGACCGCGCAACAGGAATCGTAAAAAAATTCTGTCCTTCTGCAAAAATTCTTCATATCGACATTGACGCTGCGGAAATAAACAAAATTCTCCCGACAACACACAGCCTTGTCTGCAAAGCAGAAACAGCAGTTCCGCTCATTACAGATTCGCTCAAAAATATTTTAAAAAATCAGGACAGCAAAGGATTTGCACAGGAACGCGAGCTTTGGGCAGAAAAAATCGCAAACCTTTCAAAAGAAAATTTTTCCCTCAACTGCGGTTCCCCGGACAAAAATCAAAAAAGAGAGGGTTTTGAAGATTCAGCAAATCCGCGAAAATTCATTTCAGAGCTTCCATCTCTTGCGCAAAACGCCGGACTCAACGAAAAAGACATACTCGTTACGACAGATGTCGGCCAGCACCAAATGTTTGCCGCCCAATACTATCCTGTAAACGAGCCGCGGACATTTTTAACTTCAGGAAGCCTCGGAACAATGGGTTTTGGACTTCCGGCGGCAATCGGAGCATCGCTTCAAAACCCGCAAAAAAGAATTATCTGCATAAGCGGCGACGGCTCAATTCTTATGAACATTCAGGAACTTGCAACTCTGGCCGAAAACAACCTTGCCGTAACGGTAATAATTTTTGTAAATCACACGCTCGGAATGGTTTACCAGCAGCAAAAGTTTCTTTTTGACAAAAATTATTCAGCAAGCACCTTTTCAGCACAGCCAGATTTTCTTCAAATTGCAAAGGGTTTTGGAATCGAAGGAACAAATGCAAACACGGACAGCGAATGGTTCAAAAAAGCCTTTGACCAAAACAGAAAAAACAGACCGTTCATTGTCACTGTAAAAGTTGATCCCGAAGAAAATGTACTGCCGTTTGTTCCAGGCGGAAAGGCAAATATTGATTCGATAAGATAAAATAAAAATTCGGG
>NZ_DBJD01000025.1:0-14121 GCF_002297065.1 Treponema sp. UBA785
TTGCGGAACAAAAAGCCACCCGGATTATTTTTGGTTCTGTTTTTCTTTTAGAAGGTCTTCGCGTTGCTGTATTTCGGCTTTTAAAGTTTTTATTGTATTCAGGCGGCTGAGAAACGGCTCCTGTTCGGGAAGAATCGGGATATTTTTTTCAAATGAGTCCAATGCGTCCTGTCCGAGAGATGCTATTTCTTTGCTAAGCTTTGCCTGAAACTGTTTTTTTTCGATTTTGAGAACACTTTCGTCTCCGAATTTTGTTACAGCGGTTTCTGCCTTTGAAAACGCTTCCTTTGAAGCCTGAACGCCTTTCTTTAAATAATTCTGAAGATTTTCTTTTAATGCCATAAAGTCCTCCTTATTAAAACTCCGTTTTTGTTGCTTTACAATTTTTTTAGCGCAAGAAGCGTAAGGTCGTCTGCCTGCGGATCTTCGTTTAAATTCTGATAATAAATATAGTTCGGTTCCTGCAAATCGGCAACTGAAGAACAGTAATATGAATAGCGGCTGAATGTTTTTTTTAGGAATGCGTCGATTTTTCGGTCTACACGGACTACATCGCCCTGAACCAAGATTTCGCCGTTTTCGTTTTGTTCCACGCTGCCCTTTGACTGCGGAGTTTTGTACATTCTGAATACTTTTTCGACTGCGACAAGCGCCATGATTGCCTCGTCAATATTGCCTTCGAGTTTTTCAAAGTCAAATATGAGCTCTTCGTCCGGAATCGGGCTGTGATATTTTATAAGACGGTAAATTTTGCGGTTTAGGACTGATTCGAGAATCTCTTTTACCCTTTCGTATTCAATCTGCTCGGAAATCTGGCCGATTTTGTGATTTTTGTGAATTCCGTCGTTGTTCAAGTCAGGCTCACGGCATTCTGTAACCTTAAAATCTTCCGTCCTGAAAAAACGTGTAGATTCCTCGATGCCGTCAGTATAAAGAAAAAGAACGTCGTCTGGATTTAGATGAATTTTTTCAACAACAAAACCGCTTTTCATTTCGACCATAAATGACGGAAGCGCTCCTGCGGCAGGAGACTCGTGCAAGGTGACTGTTTTTATTGTTTTTTCCTTGCTGCTGAAAATATGGATTATATTGTCTCCAGCGTTGCACAAATGCACATCGCCGTTTTTTGAATCGAACAAGGCTATTAAAAGAGTTGCAAATTTGCCTTTTACTCCGAGAGATTCGATAAAATCGTTTATTTGAACTACGAGTTTTCCGAGCGCTGTTCCGTGGGTTTTAAATGTCCACTGCTCAAAATATTTCCGGAAAAGAGTTGCCACAACCGTCATAATAAGAGCCGCAGGAACTCCATGGCCGGAAACATCGCATTTTATGACAGCGTAAAACCTGTCGTCGAGCTTTTTGTAGTCAAAATAATCTCCGGAAACGGCATCTGCTCCTTCGTAATAACCAAAAAGCTGGAAAGTTTTTTCTTTTTCTTCGGCGGTTGTTTTTTTGCCGCCTTTTTCTGTCAAAGAAAGCGGAAGAAATGTCTGCTGGACAGCCTTTGCGTCAAGCGAAAGTTTTTCCTGTTCGAGAGATTTTTCTTCTTCTTCCGCCGCACGAACAAGACCGGAAGTCATTTTGTTTACGGCATCGCCTAAGGTTCCGATCTCGTCGTGGCTTTTTATGCTGATTGTAAAGTTTTTCAGTTTTTTCTTGTCTTTTGTTTCTGTAATTACCTTTACGTGCGCCATGAGTCTTTTTAGAGGCTCAACAATGAGAGACGCCAAAAACCAGGAGCCGATTATACCCAAAAGCATTGCCACAAAAGCGACAACGCAGGCAACAATTATGATTGTGTTTCTGGAATGGGAAAGAGAATTTACAAGTTCCTCCGCCGAAACCTGAAGAACCAAAACCGCATGCAAAAGATTTTGAGAATTATTGTTTTTATAAAAAACTGGATAGTAAAAAGTGTAGATTAGATTATTTTGCGCAAGCGAATTTTCGTTAAAAACAGGAACGGACTGTGTGTTTTCGCGAGAAATGCTTCTTAAAATTGCCGTGTATTCATCTTTTTTTTCGCGAGAATATTTTTCTGAAATATCTTTTAAAATATCATCGACTTTTTGATGCGCAGTTTCTTCAAGAGGAGCACATTGAAGGGCAATTTTTGATTCGACAGTTTCGCTCTTAAAACGGCTTTTTCCGATTAAAGGCTCCGCTGTGTCGAGCTTTTGACTTATTGCCGCGGTATTTTCGGTCGAAGCCCAGAAAAAGCCGAGGCTTGAGCTTCCAGTGTTTTTTCCGCGGCCGATTACAGTTGAATAGATTGCCGGACCAAAATTGTTTGTCTGACGAACCAAATCTATAAGTCCAACAGAACTTCCGCCTTCAACCGCGTCGTTCATTGCGTTTTGAACAGAATTTGACATTCCTTCGAGAAGAACCGTAACCTGCTCCCGCATGCTTTCTACGAGAGTTTTTCGCTGTGTCTGAATCATTCTCCGCCCAAGAGAAACAGAAACCATTATAACGATTGAAAGAACAAGCAGGACTGTAAAACTTACAAGCTTGAGTTTTAAGCTTGTCTGTCGCTTTTTCAATTTTTCAACCTTAATTTTTTTAGTCAACGGCATAACATCTCCTGTCAGAAGCGCGGCAACTTCTGAATGAATTAAAACTGATTCCCGCAAAGCGCTGGCAATTCCATAAATTGCAAAAACAACGGCAAGAACGCAGAATATTGCAAGAAGAATAAAAAGCAGATCCACAACCTGAACCGAATATTTTTTTTCCGAAGAATAAGATTTCCATTCTGCGGAAGGCACAAACGGCCGTTCAATTTTTACAGTTCCGGATTCATCTATTCTGAATTTGTTCGATTCCGCATTTTCTCCGCCGCTTGTTCCGCGCCTTGAATGATGCACAAAAATTTTATAGTTTCCTTCTTCCAGTTCTTCAAGATGAAGGTTCGTAATGAGGCTTGAAGAGCTGATTTTATAATCATTTTTTGAAAGATAAAAAGTTTTTTTGAATTGCGGATCTCCGCTCTTTTCGACAATAATCTGGTCAACTAAACCCTCGTAGTCAAAATCCTGGCCAAAAATATTTACCGACAGATTTCCAAATTCATCTTTTTTTGTCTGAAGTCCAAAAATCACCGTATGCGGAGAATATTTATTTACAACAAGAACAACCGACTCGCTTTCTCCGGCGTTTCCGGTCTCGTCAATTGCGCGCACAGAAAAAACATAAATTCCGTTACGGCAATTTTTAAAAGTGAGGGAATTTTTTCTCAGACAGACAGTCTTTGAAGGCTTTTGGCTTTTTTGAATAAGTTTTTGCGACTGCCCTTCAATTTTCTGTAAATATTCAAAAATTTCTTCTTTTTTCTGCTGATTCTGCCTTTGATTTCGTATGAGAGAATCCTTAAACTGCGGACTCAAATCCCTGACTTTTGAAAAGCTCCAGCTGTAGCCTGCAACGTCCGTGTCGTCCTGATTTTTTTGCCAGAAAACAGAAAAAGAGCCGTCGTTTACAAAACCAAAAACGTCCTTTTTTACAGGAAGAATCGAAACTTTTTGAGGAGGCGTAATGTCGCGGTAATAAGAAATTTGAGATGACTCAGACCAGTTGCCCGCCGCGTCAAGAACTTTCGCCTTAAAAAAATATTCTCCGTCTTCATCCGCAGCTGCAATTACCGTGTATGAGCGTCCGGAAGAAATATTTTTTTCTACGATAAGATCAGAACTGTCCGTCGAAGGCTCGGTTTCCGGCGATTTTGAAAAGCTCCAGGAAAAACCAGAAATTCCGCTCGTGTCCTGAGGCATTGTAATGCGGATTTTTACTTTTTCCTGCGAAGAACGGACATTCTTTTTAAAATTAACCTCTTTTAAAACAGGAGGAAGAACAAAATGATCCTGCTCAACTTCAAAAATCTGCGGATTTTTATTATTTTTTTGCCAAATGTAAGAAATTTCGCTTTTTAAGGAACTTGACGAAATTACAGGACAGACAAAACTCGAATTTTCGCTGTTTTTAATAAATTTTTGAGAGCCAAAACTGTTTTCTGAATTTTTGACAGCGGAATACGCGCCGTTGTTTTTGTCAAACCAGACAAGGCTCGTCTGACCGTCATGTTCGAAAAAAGCCGGGCGATGGGAATTCATTAAATCAGAATATTCACGGACCCGTCTGTTTTCAAAAAGTTTTCCGTCAGAAGCAATTCTGGCAAGAACAATATATGTGTTTTCTGAACGGACTTCGTTCCGCTCCCAGGCGCACCAAATCTGAGAATTTTTTGAATAAACGACAGGACTTTGGTTTGAAAACTCGATAAAAGAATTTGCTTTCCGGCTAAAAGTCGCATTATCGTCCGTCAAAAGCCCAGACTGAGAAAAAGTTTTTAAACCGTCTGCGGAAAAAGCCGAATAAAGCTGAAAAGTTTTTGGTTTGTCCGGAACAGAAAAATGCGACTGAAAAACAACCAAATCGCCTTCAGAAACAGGACAAAGATACGGCGCAAAGGAATTGTCCAGATTTTTTGCCGGCTCAAAAATCAAAAAATCCGACCAAAAAAGTCCGTCTTTGGAAACAGAATAAACTATTGAAAATTTACTTTCTTCTTCAAGGGAAGCAAAAAGCACAAAAGCGTCGTTTTTTGTTCTGAAAATTCTTGGCGCAACAAGATGCCTTGAAAACATCGAAACTTTTGTCTTAGAAAAATTTTCACCTCCGTCTTTGGAAGTGTAGATTCCAATTTCGTACTGAGATTCGCTTGCAGCGACACAGACTGTTCCGTCAGAAAGGCTTGCAGCCGAATAAATGTCCGGGACATCGCCAGAAAAAACAAAAGGACCGGCAACTTTTTTGGGAGACGACCATTTTCCTGAAAAATCTTTTTTTTCGATGAATTTTATGAAAATTTGAGAATTTAAAGCCTCTTCAAAAAAAAGAAAATTCGTTCCAGAGCCGGAAACAACAACTGGAAACTGAGTATTTTTTTCAGTAACCGCAACCGGCGCTTCAAAATAAAGACTCTGGGCAGGCAAAAACAGATTGAATGCAGCCAGCGTGATAAAAGAGAGAACAGTTTTTTTTATTTTTTGAAAATCTTTATTTTTCATCATCTTTTTATTTCTCCGGCGCTTTTTTCACATATTTTCAATTCGCCGTTTTAGTTTTATAACTTTAGCAACCTGAGGATTTTTTGTGAACAAATCGTTTATCAAAATTTCCGCCTGCTCTTTTAAGCCGTCATTGTAAAGTCTTTCCGCTCTTGAATAGCGTGCTTCGTCGGCATCATCAAGATAATTTTTTACAGTCGTCGCCTTTGAATTCAGAATGAAGGCTTCATCCTTCAATTTTTGGGCAAGAATATTGCGCCGGTTTAGCGAAAGAGCTTCGTTTAAAAGCGAAATTTTTTTACTCAGATTTTTTTCATTTTTAGCAAGAGATGTAAGTTCGTTTGAACGGGCAAGATTTTTCTTTGCCTGCTCGGATTGCGCAAGACGGTTTAACTGCGATTCAAAATCCTTTACGGCAAGCGCAACAGCCTTGTTTTCCGGGATTATTTTCTGAAGCGCCTTTATCTCGTTTAGAGAATTCCGCAAGTCAACGTCGCGGCCAGAAGAAGCTGCGGCTTTTGCCTGATTTATTTTTTGAGCTACGGTCGAATTAAACACAGACGGATCGAGAATTTTATTTATCAAAAGATTCAAGTTGCCTGCTTCCTGATTTTTCGGAAAAACCCTCTGAACCTTACGGACTTCGTCCCTCGCCTGCGCCAGCTTTTTTTTGCCTTCGTCAGTATTTCCTGAAGAATAGAGCTTTGAGCCCTCTTCGTAATGAAGTTTTGCGTTATTTAGATAAGTTCCCATGTCTTTGTAGAGCGGATCTGCGTACGAAATTTCTTTGCCGCCGCTTGATTCAAGAGCTTCCTTTACGAGAACTGCAAGCTCCGTGATTTCTGAATTTTCCTGGGCCTGAGTTTTTTCCCAAATTTCTGACGCGCTGTCAAGAGAACGTTTTGCGTATTCAAAATTTCCGGCATAATAATCATTGTAAGCGTCCGTAATTAAAGAACGTACAGTCGAAATTACCCAGCCGTTCTGCATAGCCGTAATTTTTTCGTCGGCAAGAGCAATTTTTGAAGAAAATTCTCTGCGCAGCGAATCGTTTTCTTCAAGCTGGAGAGATTTTTTATAAGCTGAATCTGCATCTGAAAGAGAATTTCGCGCCTGGTCGTACTGCTTTTTTTCAAGATAAGAAAGAGCGGATTCATAAAGGCGTCTTGCTTCATTTGCGGATTTTAACGCTTCGTTTGATTTTGACTTTGCGCTTGCCATGATTTTTTGGCAGTCAAGCAAAAGTCCGTTCATCGCCGCAATAACCGACTCAAGATTCAAAACACTGTCTGTATAAATTTGCTGAGTTCCACGGAATTTCTGTCCGCCATCAAGCTCTTTTCTAAAACCAGAGAGAACGGCAATTTCCTTTTTAATTTTTTCGTTCAGCTCCGCACATTTTTGAAAAGCCTTTGTCGGATAAAATTTTACGATTCTTGTCTCGGATTCAATCTCTTCAATTCCGTTCAAAAGAGAATCTGCTTCAGTTCTTTTTAGCGTAAAATCGGCCAGCTGCCTGTCGCCTTCGTCAGAATATGCTTTTGCGAGAGTTGACCAGACATTTCCCGCCTGATTTTCACATTCGTTTTTTGCAAGCTGAAGAATTTTATCGTAAAAAGCCAGAGGAACGCTCCAGTCAAGACTTTTATTTTCGGCCAGGAAAGTCTTTCCGTCCGACAGAGAATTTTGTTCTGCATCAATTTCTGCAATTTTATTTTCATAATAAGCCGCAGAATTTAGAATTTCTTTTCCAAGAACAGAAAAATTCTTGTTTAAGCTGATTTTTTGAGCAAGCTCAAGATTTTTGTCAGAAACGCTTTGTGCAAGATTAAGGGCATTTTTTAAGTTTTTTGCCGAAAAATTTTGAATAAAAAAAAGAGAATCCTTGTATTTTTCAAAACCAGAAAAATCGCCGCCGTCAATTTTTTTGTAAAAAGAATGAATTTCCTGTCCTTGAAATGCAAATTTTGCCGCGCCGTCTGCAAGCTCAAAAACCGGAAAAGTTTCAATTTTGGAATCAAAAATCCGCGGATTTAAGGCAAACTGAGAGTTTATGAGGGAAAATTCATTTAAAATCGCTTCGTAAACCGTATTTTTTAAATCTTCAACGCGGCTGTTCAAGAAAGCATCGACCGCAGCCAAAATTCCGGAAGAAGAAAGTTTTTCAAATCCAAAAACCGCCCGTGCGCTAAAAGTTATGTACGAAGTGTCTCCAAGTCCGGGATTGAGTCCGATTGCGCGCCTGTCGAGAGCTAAAAGTTCGGTTCCTGAAGAATAAATTTCGTTTCTTGCGCGGATAATTTTTTCAAAGGAGCGGCTCATTTTTTTTAACGCAGATTCTGATTCGTCCGTGCGTAGATTTTGAACCGCCGATTTGTATTTTTTATAGTCTTCCTGGCAGTTTTTTAGAAGGTCATTTAAGCTTGAATTGAGCTCAGAGAGCTTTTTAATCTGTTTTTCGACTTTTGCGTTCAGCTCGTCCGGATAAACGACCGCAATTTCTTTTTCGCCTTCAAAAACCGCATCAGAGTCTTTAGTTTTTAGAGAAAGCGCTTCCGAAGATTTTTGGGCTGCAAGAAAATAATTTTCTGACGAATCAAAGCCAGCATTTTCGACAAATTCCGCGCTTTGGGCCAAAATTGAATTTGAACGGTTGATGTAATACGAAAGGCGAATTGTGCGCCGGGCATCGTTTGTAAAATCGACAGCTTCTTTCGGAGGATTCTGCTCCATTTTTTCGAGGGAAACGATGATGTCCATTTTTTTGCTGTCGAGAGCATCAGCCTGCAAATCGCTCAAACCGGCTGATTCCTGCATTTTTTCCGCAAGAACAAAAGCCTGCGCGTTAAAATCCAGCCTTTTTTTCATAATTTGCGAAATTCTTTTTTGAGCGCGGTCAAACTGCTCAGGATTTCTTTTTATAAAAAGCGAAAGCGCTTCAAGAGCGGAAGAATATTCATTTTTTTTTATGAGCAGGTCAATTTCCGAAAGCGGAAGAACTTTTTTCTCCAAAACAGGCTTCTGCAAAGAAATATTTTCCTGAGAAAAAAAAGGAAAAGCAAAAAGAGAAAAAATAAAAATGCCGGCGAAAAATTTAAAGCGTGCCAATTTTTAATATTTTCGGTATTATTTCTTATGCAATAAAGGTAAAAAACCGAAATTTAAATTAGAATAAAGTGAACGGCAGTTTTTTGAATTTTGAAACAGATTTTGCGATAAATTGATGAAAAAATTTAATATTCAAAAACAGGATCTAGTTCATACTGACATAAAATTTATGCGAAAAAAACAGCATTTTGCAAAAAAACAAGCATTTATTTTTCTCGCCGTTCTGGTTTTTAACGCCGCAGCCGCGCCTTTTTGCGTTTTTGCGCTCGATCTAAAAGACGTCAATTCAAAATTGAGCGATGTCTTTGGTTCTTTTTCTGACAGCAACGAGGGAACCACAGTTTTTCGTTCGCTCAATATTCCAACCGGAGGACGCTCGGAAAGCCTAGGAACTGCAATAACAGGTCTTTGCGACGACATCACTTTTTTTGACTACAATCCGGCAGGCTCAGCAGTTTTAAGCAATTCAGAAATCGCATTTTTTCACAACTCTTGGATTGCAGACTCGGCAATGGAAACATTGGAAGGAAGCTTGAGATTCAACAATCTTGGAATGGGACTACAGTTAAAATGTTTTTATGTTCCGTTCACAGAATACAACCTTTTTGGAGACAAGCTTGCAGGAAGCTATTACTCAGAAACCTCGCTCGCGTTCAACATGGCGTATAATTTTTTGGCGGGATACAATTTTAAGGGAATTGCCGCAGGTTACACGGTGCGCGCCTCGTGGCGAAATATGCCAGATTATGCAGACAATCAGACAGACAAAATAAAAAGCGGTTCTGGACTTGAACAGTCTGCCCTCGGTTTTATGGCGGATTTTGGACTTCTCGTAAGGTTTAATTTTCTTAAAAATTTCAGCAGTCTTGAACCAAATTTTAATTTTGGACTTGCTCTCAACAATCTCGGTCTTGCCTTTACTGGCTTTTCTAAAAATTTTGAGCTTGACGATTCTCTTCCAACAAGAATAAGCGCCGGCTTTTCGTACAGACTGTTCAAAAATCTTCTTTTTACGGCAGAATTTCGCCAGCCTGTAAACCTTATGAACTTTTCATCTTCGCAAAAATTTTCGTTTGCCAGCGGAGCAGAAATCAACGTTACGGCTTTTTTCGATTTTGAAGCAGGATTTATGCTCAGCGGAGGAAATCCGCGTTTTAGCATTGGAAGCCAGTTCGACATAAAAGGCATAAAAATGAACGTAAATTATACCCTCGACCTTACAACTTCGTTCAATCCGGTAAACCACATAAGCCTCGCGGCGCGGCTTTTGCTCGGAGACAGAGGCCGTTCACAAATAAGAACAATGGTTTACGAAAAATACACGGAAGGAATCGAGCTATATTCAAAAGGCGACAGACAAAATATTCAAAAGGCGATTGAAAAATGGACAGAAGCAAAAAATATGTCATCCTCAATCGGAATAAAATTTGATCCGGCAATTGAAGCAATAACAGCAGCCCAAGATTTACTGAACGTCCACGACCAGATAAAAAATTTCGGTTTTCTAAAATAAATAAAAAAATCTGCAAATTCAATCAAAACTTTGAACTTGCAGACTGTTTTATAAAAAATTACTGTTTTCGGCAGAAGATGCGGTAATTCAGCCACGGAAAAAGGACGTGCTCTTTTTCGAGTTTTGTAAGCCATTCCGTGCTCACAGTATTTGAACCCAAAGCATCAAAAACTTTAGTAAAATCAATGACACTCTTTGTAAAAGATTCTCTTGCAAAATCAGAAAAAATTCCCGAATGAATCATCTTTGCAAGCTCTCCAGACTGGGCAAGCATGAGTTCCTTTGCGCCAAGAACCAAAAGCCTCACTTTTAAGCCAGTGTCGTCAGGGAACCGGCCGGAAAGGTCAACCATGCGTTCGCACATTTTTCTTGTATAGCGCAGCATCCAGCTGTTAGAACTGTCCAAAAGATCTTCTCCATAACCAGTTCCGCTCGCAGCAGAAGGATAAGGGTTTATTTTTTCGAGCTTAAACTGATCTTTTATCAAATCGCCAGTAGCGACAAACTTAGAAGAAGCATTTTTTCTCAAAACCTCTTCAAAAAAGTCCATTCCTTCAGCCCAGCATTGTCCCAAAGCCGCGGCGTCAATCGCGCAGACAAGAACAGGGTTTTCAAGATATTCAGAAGCTTTTTCGAGTTTTCGATTCTCTTCGTCCAAAAAAGCCGCAGCGTCAATTTTCGCCTGCTCCAAAGCCTTTTTAGAATCATATGGCGAATCAGAATCATCTTTTTTTGACCAATAGCGGAACAAAGTGTTTCTCCGAGGCGAATCCGGCTGCAAAAAGCCTTCAAGCTCGCTTTCTTCAAGCTCAAAACCAATGTCTTTTTCCTGATTTTTATAAACCGGATTTGAAGAAAAACCTTCGCGGCCGTTTATTTTCTGCGAAGCTTCGCCATCACGTCCAAAAACAACAAGCGAATTCCAGCAACGGGCAGGAACAAAAATTCCGGTTTTAGGAGCGTTTTCGCTAAAAAGAATTCCGTGAGTATCCAAAACCGTGTAATTTATTCCGTAAGAGCGGAGAGTTCTTTCAATTCCCTTTGCGTAACCCATATATGGAAGCCAAAAACCGTCAGGAGCGCGGCCAAAAAAGTGCCTGTGCGACATAATTCCAGTTTCAACCTGAGCGTTCAAAACTTCAGGCATATCGGCATAATGCGGCAAAAAAGCGTGAGTTCCGCACGAAGCAAGAATTTCAATTCTTCCGCGCTTTGCAAAGCCAGCAAACTGCTTTAAAAGGTTGCACTCGTATTTTTCAACAAAATCCTTTCTAGTCTGAACAATTTTTTCGAGCTGTTCTTCAGCGTTTTTTAAAAGCTCTGGACAAGAGGCAAGTCTTTTTTTTTCTTTTTGGCCAAGACCAATGCAACGGTCAAGCCATTCAACATACTGACTCTGCAACACCTCGTCATCCAACATCGAGCACAAGACCGGAGACAAAACAATTGAAAATTTTGAATCGATATTTTCGGCCTCAAGTTTATTAAGCAGGTTTACAAGCGGAACATAAGTCTGGCTCAACGCACCAAAAAAAATATCATTTTCCGCCCCAGGAAGCTCACCTTCCTTACAGACATGACGGACATAAGGCTGATGCGCAACGACAACGATTGAAAGATTTTTTTCTGACATTTTTAACTCCAGCTCCGTTAATTATAAAAACGACTGACGATGATTTTCAAAATGGGCATTTAAAAGACCTTTCATATTAGAAAGCTCAACCAATTCTCCAACATCAAGCTCCCGCCCAGGAAGCGAATTCAAAATCGGAGAACCTTTCGGAAGCTCAATTTTTCTGGAAACAGCGAGATTTTCGTCATCCTTGCCACCGCTGTACTGAGCAACCAAATCAAGGCGCACAAAATTTTTCCCCGGCGACAAAAGAACATACTGCTGCCTGTCCGAAATTCCGAGCTGGACATCAAAAGACTCAGCAGGCTTTTCGTCATCGGCATTCTCCCAAAAGGAAACACGAAGACAAAGCGATTTAAAAGAAAAATCAGAATTAAGACGGGCAATGTCCGCCGCCGAAATATCCCAGTAAACAAAAACCCATGCAGGATTTCGCAAAACTGCGCAAATTTCCGTTTCATTGTAAGTTTCAGGCAGCGCTTCTTTTTTTTCAAGAGCTTCGGCTTCACCTTCAACCTCAGAAATATCTTCGTTTTCAGACTCTGACTGCAATTCTTCGGCAGTTTCCAAAAGTTCCCTGATAACAAAGCTTCTATTCAGATTTTCCGGTATGTCAATACCAAATTCATCAGCAAGCGAGAGCAAATCCGCAGTTGACAAAGTAGCCAAGTGCGAAAGCGTAATATTTTTAGTTTCCATAATTTTAACTGCTTCCATAATCTTAAAAAAAATAGTTTAAGTCAATTAAAAGCGCAAAATTCCAGACTTAATTGAGCAAATCCGGCCTTTTTTGCGCAAAATTTTGAATTTGGGAGCGCATTTTTTGTAAAAAAAATATTTTTTCAACAAAAATTGGCAAGCAGCCTCAAAAACCGGCTTTTCGCAGTTCCGCTTCCGCTTCATTCGGCAAATGCCGAACGCTGCGCGCTGCTGCAATCCGGGCTGCATTCCCCTTCAATTCGTGCTTCCCCTTTTCCTAAAAGTTTTTTTTTACTAAAATTACAGCATTATGATAAACGAAATCAAAAAAGCAATTCTTTCAGGCATCCTTATTTCAATCGGCGGATGCGTTTACATGGCAAGCGTAACGGCAGGACTAAAATGGTTCGGCGCTCTTCTTTTTTGCGGCGGACTTTTTGCAATCTGCATCTACGGATTCAACCTTTACACAGGAAAAGTCGGTTATCTGGCTTACAATTTTAAAGACAAAAAAGCTTGGGAACTCGTAATTGTAACCTGTTTTTTTAACCAGCTCACAACATTCTTAATCGGAATCGCAGTCGGAAAATATTTTCCTTCAATTCAGGAAGCGGCGGCAAAAGCATATTCAGCAAAACTAGCCGCTCCTCTTGCAAAGCTGTTTATTTCCGGCATTTTCTGCGGAATTTT
This sequence comes from Treponema sp. UBA785, assembly GCF_002297065.1. Lineage (NCBI taxonomy): Bacteria > Pseudomonadati > Spirochaetota > Spirochaetia > Treponematales > Treponemataceae > Treponema > Treponema sp. UBA785. The sequence continues at coordinate 12,716 of NZ_DBJD01000025.1, forward strand.
AATGTTTCTTTCGGTAGACACCTGGAAAAACGGCCATAAACTCGGACTTTTTATCTACGTGCCGGTGTTCATAATCGCAGGATTTGACCACTCAGTAGCAAATTCGTTCTACAACGGAGCCGCCTTTGGACCAGAAACCTTCACCCTCAAAAACGCAGCCGTAGTCGCCACAGTAACCATAGCAAACGGACTAGGCGGCTGGATATTTCCGCTTTTAACAAAACCCGCACGTCCGTGAGCTGACAAAAGCTTTGCTTTTGCCGGTTAGCTGTCTTTATGCGCCATCCGTGGCGCCATTTTTTCAAAAAGACAATTTCTGTTTTTACAAACATCTGGCAAAAAGCGCACATCCTTGAACGCGTTACAAAGTACAACCAGCTACTGCACATTGACAGCAAAAAATTCCTATCCTATAATTTTTGAAGTTTGCGTTGCAAACATTCTTATCTTTTTATCAAGAAAATGTTTTTAAAGTATTGTAGCGGTCATTGAGTTTATCGAAATGACCCGAACATTTTTCTATTTTACAGGAATATTTTAATGAAAAATTACCGTAAACATCTTACCCCCCCCCACCAGTCGCGCGTGTAGTTTTAGCGTGCGTTTTTGCACTCTCGCTTTTTGGTTGCAAGATAACTACCAGCGAGCCCGACAAATTTACCGTTGCATTTGACGCAAACGGCGGAAGCGGCACAATCGAAAGCATTACAAAAACAGAAAACGAGGAATTCGAGCTTCCGGCAAACACATTTACAAGAACCGGCTATACCTTTTCCGGCTGGAGCACAGACAAAATCACGAATGAATCCAGCAAATCCTACAAAGACAAAGAAAAAATCACGCTGACAGAAGATTTGACGCTGTACGCACAGTGGGCGGCAGGAACTGGAACAGCCTACAAAGTGGAGCACTGGCAGCAGAACGTTGCGGACGACAGCTACACTCTCGCAAAAACCGAGCCGATGACAGGAACAACCGGCGAAGAAACCGCGGCAAAGGCGGAAGAGACAGACGGATTCACCGCAAAGGAATTCGCTCAGGCAAAAATCGTGGCTGACGGCTCAACAGTCGTAAAAATCTACTACGACAGAAAAATCATCACATTGACATTTGACGCTGACAACGGAGAGGACAAGACAACGCTTTCTGGAAAATTCGGTGCAGAGATTGTTTCTCCATCTCCAGAAAAAACAGACTTCATCTTTTCCGGCTGGAGCACAGACAAAAAACCGAATGAATCTGGCAAATTATACAAAGACAAAGAAAAAATCACGCTGACAGAAGACTTGACGCTGTATGCGCAGTGGGAAGAAAATCCGTCTTATTTTATAAACTACAACTTGAATGAAGGGACAAATCCAGAAGACGCAAGAACATCGTATAAACAAGATGAAACTGTTGTCTTG
>NZ_DBJD01000071.1:0-13268 GCF_002297065.1 Treponema sp. UBA785
GTTGAGCATTATCTTGACGCAAAAAACGTTAAGCTCTTTACAGAGATGGGCGTTTACACAAAAGACGAGATGGAAAGCCATTACGAGATTAAGCTCGAAAAATATGCGCAGATTTTGAACATCGAAGTGAACACAATGCTTGAGATGATTTCAAAAGATATTCTTCCGGCGGCTTACAAATACATTTCGGCGGTTTCAAAGACTGTAAGTGAACTCAAATCGGTTGTTCCAGGCGCAAAAGCCACAGCAGAAACAAAGGTTCTTTCTGAGCTCGATGTTCTCGTTGATGAACTTTCCGAAAAGGCAGAGTCACTCGAAAAAGCGCACGAAAAAGCTGAAAAAGCAGGAAATGCGCTTGCAGTCGCAAAGGCTTATGCCGATACAGTAAAACCTGCAATGGAAGAAGCTCGCTCTGTAGCAGACAAAATCGAGCCGCTTTTGGGCGAGGAATACAAGCCGTTCCCAAGCTACGAGGACTTGCTTTTTAGAGTGTAACCACTGGGGTTTTAGGGGCAAAGCCCCTAGGAGAATGGGGTGTCGGCGCAACGGCGGAGCAAAGCGACAAAGTGCGGCGCAGGGGAAAGGCTTTTCCCCTCTCCATAATTCTTATTTTATTGTAACAAATGCTGTCGCATAGCACGGCAGTAAAAGTATTGTTTTAAGCACAATGGCGTGCGGATTTTGTTCGTTTTTTAGCCGGACTGTCCGCGCGCTTTTTTTTGAATTTTTTTTTTGGAGGTAATTTATGGATTCAGCTGCACTAATGGAAGCGGTAAAGTCGGTTTCTAGCGACTTGTGGGGCGTTTGGTTTCTTTTAGGCGCCGCCCTCGTATTTTGGATGCAGGCCGGATTTGCAATGGTTGAAACAGGTTTTACCCGTGCGAAAAATACGGGCAACATCATCATGAAAAACCTGATGGACTTCTGCATTGGAACTGTGGTGTTTATTTTGATTGGATTCGGACTTTTCTTGGGCGAAAACGCGCTTTTCGGCTTGATTGGAAAGCCGAACTGGCAGATTTTTACAGATTACGGCAATTTTGACTGGTCAGGCTTTGTGTTCAATCTTGTATTCTGCGCGACAACAGCGACAATCGTTTCCGGCGCAATGGCGGAGCGCACAAAGTTCCTTTCTTACTGCGTCTATTCCGCTGTGATTTCTGCGGTAATCTATCCTATTGAAGCGCACTGGACTTGGGGCGGCGGCTGGCTCGCGCAGCTTGGGTTCCACGATTTTGCAGGCTCTAACTGTATTCATATGGTCGGCGGAATCTGCGCTCTGATTGGAGCTGCAATGGTCGGTCCTCGCATCGGAAAATTTACACGCGACAAGAGCGGAAAAGTGACTGAGGTTCACGCGTTCCCAGGCCACAATATTCCAATCGGCGCGCTCGGTGTATTTATCCTTTGGTTGGGTTGGTACGGATTTAACGGTGCGGCTGCGACTTCTGTTGCCCAGCTCGGTTCAATCTTCGTTGCCACAACAATCGCTCCGGCAGTTGCGACTGTTACCTGTATGATTTTCACTTGGATTAAATACGGAAAGCCTGATGTTTCAATGTGCTTGAACGCTTCATTGGCAGGTCTTGTTGCAATCACTGCTCCTTGTGATGTCGCGGACGCTCTTGGCGCTTCAATAATCGGAATTGTCGCAGGTCTTCTGGTTGTATTTGGCGTATGGCTTTTGGACTACAAACTTCATGTTGACGATCCTGTCGGAGCAGTTGCAGTTCACTGTTTTAACGGAATTTGGGGAACAATCGCTGTAGGGCTTTTTGCAAACCCGGCAGTTCCTGGATATTCAATTGCAAATAAGGCTGGCGAGCAGCTTGCAGGACTTTTTTACGGCGGTGGATTTGAGTGCCTCGGTCTTCAACTTCTCGGAATGATTTCAACAATCGCTTGGACTGTTGTCACAATCACGATTTTGTTCACAGTCATCAAGAAAATTTTCGGGCTTCGCGTTACAGCGGAAGAGGAAATTGTCGGTCTTGATAAGCTCGAGCACGGACTTGATTCAGGATACGCGGGATTTGCGACAACTTATTCGACAGAAGAAGTCGAAGAAGCAGAGAATGCTGGCATCGAAATTCCGTCTCTCAGCGTTCCAGTTTCCGGCACAGCTTCAAAAGAAGCAATAGCGCACAAGGTCGTAATTGTTACACGCCAGAACAAGTTTGAAAGGCTCAAGGCCGCGATGAACGAAATTGGAATAACCGGCATGACTGTAAGCAATGTAATGGGCTGCGGAATGCAAAAAGGAGCAAGCGAATATTACCGTGGCGCTCCAGTCGAAATCAACCTTCTTCCAAAAATCAAGGTTGAAACCGTAATCAGCAAAGTTCCGGTAGACACGGTTATCGAAGCGGCACGCAAAGCCCTTTACACAGGACACATTGGCGACGGAAAAATCTTCATAAGCGATGTGACAGGCGTTGTAAAAATCCGCACAGGCGAAACAGGCTACGATGCCCTTCAAAACGACAAATAGTTAAAAAAAATAGCGGTTTGACGTTAAACGGTGATTGAGCACAGTCAAAAGTGCATCGGTCGCCGTTTTTTTTAGGGCGCCACCCGCTTTTGCGGGCCGGAGTACTACAGGCTTCGGTGCCCTCGGTGCTTTGCACCGGCTTCGCCGCCTTCCGTGTTCCTGGCGCATCAGCTTGCTAACCGTCAAATCCTCATAAAAAATTCAGTTTTATTCTTTTTTTGCCGTCTTTTTTTTAGTTTTTACAGATTTTTCATCTTTTTTTGATGCTTTCGCAGTTTTTTTCTTTTTTGGAGCAAAAGTTTTCAAGAAATTCTCGCACTTGTATTCAGATTTTTTCTGAGCGCTGTCGAGATTCTTAAAAATTTTTTTGATTTTTTCTGTCAGAGCTTTTGATGTTCCCTCCAAAAGAATTTCTTCGGCTTCTTTTAGTGCATTTTCCATCATCTCTTTGTTAAACCATTTTACGCCGTCAAATTCGTTTGTTCCTGTCAAACTCTTGCTGTATTCTGAACTTACAAGCAGTTTTGCAAGCGAAAGTTCATCAATTTTTGCGCTTTTAAAAATAAATGTTTTTTCAAAGAAACTGTACGAACCTTCGATTTTTTCTGCAATCTTGCGCTGCAAATTCCAGTTTAAGCATAATCCCGTTTTTGAGAGCGGTTCAAGCAAAATCAAAATCTGTTTTTTGAGCCTCAGGATGCTGTCTTTTTTCTGAACCGGCGCCAGTTTTATTGCCGGAAGCTTGATTTTTTTCTTTGCCGGTGCAAATTTTTCAGCAGTTTTATAGAACTCTCTTAGCGGCGCCTCAAGTTTGAGCTTAAGTTCACTGCTAGAAGGCTTTTTGTTTTCTTCAAAGAATTTTACGGTTTCGTCCAGCAAAGCGCCGAATTTTTCATAGATTTCCTTAAAATGCAGTTCTTGCCAGGCAATTTTTAAGTCTGGAGTTCCGCTTCCATTCAAAAAGTTGCAAAGTTCTTCAAGTTTTCCGTCGCTGTCTTTTTTCTGCTCAATGTTCATAAAGACCTGAGTTTCAAAACCGTTCAGAGCAATAAACATTCCATGTTCGCAAATATCCTTTGAGCGTCTTATGTACCATTTTGCAGAGCGCTGTTCGTAAAAAATTACAAAACTGCCGGCTTGTGCATTCAGTCCCAAACCTTCGGAAAGTGAGCGCGAAACAAGCTTTTTGTCGTTTTCGCTAGAACCTGTTTTTACGGCATATTCGCACGACTGTTTTATCCAGCCGGCCGCACGTTCGTATTTGTTGTTGTAGAAAACGAGTGTATATTCGTGTCCGCAACGGTTTGAATAAGCAAAGACGTTTTCGTTTACGCTTCCGTTGTTCCAGACATCGTAGAACAAAAAGTCTTCAACTCCTGCAAACAGATAGCGTTTTTTGAGAAGAGGGAAAATTTCGTGGTTATGCCGGTCAATTAAATACTGGTCAGGAGATTCGTCGCGGTAAGAGCGCATATATTCCATTCCGTATTTTTCTTCAAAACCTTCAATCTGTCCGTGTCCAAACATTGGCAGCCCAGGCATTGTTATCATAAGCGTGCAGACGCCAAAATATTTGTCGCCTTTTCCAAACTGGGCAACTGCCGTTTCTTCGTCCGGATTGTTCATAAAATTTACATAACGCTTTAAAATCTGCGGATCAAAGGCAATCGTGTTTTTTACTGTCGAACGATACTTAAAGTTTTCTTCTTTTTTAAGCATGTTCATAAATGCTGAATTATAAACTCGGTGCATTCCAAGTGTTCGTGTAAAATATCCTTCCATCATCCAAAATGCTTCTGCAAGAAGGAGGGTATCAGGAACTTCTTTTGCAACACGATCAACAACTTCGCGCCAAAATTCATTTGGAATTCTTTTTTCAAATTCTTCTGCCGAAAGCGCATATTCGCTTCTGGTTGCAATGTCGCCGCCTTTTCCTGGTTCTGGATACCAAAGCCGTTTTATGTGTTTTTTTGTTAAAACCATGGCCGCATCAAAACGTATAATTGGAAAGTTTCTTGCAACATGCAGAATTTCCTGCATTACTTCTTCGCGGGCCTGAGGATTTAAAAAATCAATCTGAGCTGTATCGTTCCACGGCATTCCTGTTCCGTCGTTTCCGTGGTAAATGTAGCGCGTATCGCCAGTCTGAGTATCGACGCGTTTAAAGACAACGGCACAGTCATTTTTTGAGTAATAATGGTCTTCCAGATAGATTGCAACCCTGCTGTCGTGGCTCAAGTTTACACCGTTAAAAGTGTACTGCGGAAAAGGATTGTCGCGCCTTTGAACGAACAAATCCGGTTTTTCAACCACCCATTTAGAATCCATTCCGGTGTGATTTGGAACCATGTCGCTTGCAAGTCGGATTCCGCGCTGCCAAAGCCTTGTACGCAGGTTTTTAAGCGCGTCCCAGCCGCCAAGATTAGAAGCAATTTCATAATCTTCGAGAGAATATGCGCTTGCCGCTGCTTCAGGATTTCCGCATAACTGTTTTATTCTCTTGCTTGCAGAAGAACGCTCCCAAAGACCGATTAACCAAAGTCCTGTAAAACCCCTGTCGCGCAGCAAATCTAGTTCTTCGTCAGGAATCTGATCCAGTCTCGAAATTTCCCTATTGTATTTTTTAGAAAGCTGAAAAAGCCATACAAGGACGGTTTTTGCCATTAAAACAACGCGAGGCATCCATTCTTTGTCGCTGCTAAACCTCTCATATTCTTTCATTAAATAGTCGTAGTTTGGAGGACTCATGTCCGGGCTTCCTCCGTTTGTCGGACGCCATTCCGGTTTCCATTCTTCAGACAGAAGGTCGCTTCCTCCAAAAAGTCTCTTTATCCAGTAATCTTCACTTTCGCCTTCGCCCGGCAAAAAAAGATCAGACCAATGAATGCGGACATAATTCAACTGTTCTTGCAGATTGTCCGGAGCAAATTTTACAGGTTCTTTCAAAAACGAAATCAAATCGTGGCCGTAAGTTCCCCAAAAAGGCAATTGCTTAAAATAAGACTGAATAAGTTTCCATGATTCGCCATAAATTGACTTTTTTTCCAAATTAGAATCGTCAAAAAGCGGATAAAAAGGCTTAAAAGCAGGATTTTCGTTCGCCAGATGAAGCATAATCATCTCTTCGAGCGTCTGTTCCCGGTTTGTGCGCGTGCGATTTGTCTTTCGTTCAACCATTTCAGTGTTCAAAAAATCTTGAATTGAACATTCGCCCTTGTAAACTGCGACCGGTGGAAATTCCTCGCAAAAAGCCGTCAAAAGAGAATCGACTTTTTCTTTAGAAAATTTCGAATCAAGTTCACCTAAAGCTTCTTTAAATGCATCAGGATATTTTTGTCTTCTGTAAGTCCAGCATGCAAGATGAAAAACTTCGTCCAAAAGTCCCATTGCGTTCAGAGTTCCTGCGCTTACTTCTGTTTTTCCGTTCTTTTTTAAGTATTCGTTAAATTTTGCCTGAAAAGCCCGTACTGCTGGCAAATTCGCAAGAATAACGTTGCCGCTCGAAGAAAAAAGCCCTTCAGAAAAATTACAGGCGTTTCTGACCGTCCGCGAAATATGAAATTCATTGTAAGAAAAGGTCATTTTTTCCTCCGTTTTGCGCATTTATTTGAAAAATTTTTGCCGATTTTTTTTGCAAAGAAAGTAATTGCAAGACAATTCAAAAATCGACATTTTTCTCATTATAGCATACTAGAAGGCAAAAATGACATTTTGAGGTTATTTTTTATTCAATAAAACCGTTTTTCCAGTGCCAGACAGGTTTTGCCAGTTTATTTGAAAAAGGCTGTTGTTTTGTAAAGTCCGGAAGCCAGTCCGTATCAGTGCTCAAATCCTGATAAAAAAGCAAGTCAAAATCAAAAGCTTCTATCATATCGCGCAGATCCTGGTCTTCGGTTGTGTTTACAAGCCTGTTTTCGATTGACGAAAGCGCATTTTTCCGTTTTTTCAGTTCATCTTCGCTTCCTTCAAAGGGAACTGGAGTATACTGGTTCATGAGCGAAATTATCGCTTTTTTGTCTGCGTTTTCTTTGAGCCACGAAAGCACATCCACAGTTTCTTCAAAACGGCCTGGCAAGAAAAGGTGGCGTATTATTACGCCTTGAAGGAGTTTTTGTTTTGTTATTCTATTTTTTTTTACGCTGGCAAATTTAAGCGGATTGTGTTCAATCATCCACAAAAGGGCTTTTTTTGCAACTTCCGGATAATCTTCGGCCGAGCACAGTTTTTTAGAAAGTTCTGAGCTCAAGGTCTTAAAATCCGGCAAAAAAATCGTCACTAATCCGTCGAGCATTTCGAGCATTTCAACGCTGTCATAACCGGAACTGTTCCAGCATACAGGCAGTTTTAGTCCGCGTTTTTTAGCTTCTTCAATAAATTGCGCAAGTTTTGGAATGTGGTGGCTCGGCGTAACAAGATTTATGTTTTCCGCGCCGGCATTTTCAAGTTTAAGACAGATTTCTGCAAATTCCTCTTTAGAGACAGTTTTTCCCATTCCCTGCTGGCTTATCTGATAATTCTGGCAGAACGCACAGCGCAGGTTGCATCCAGTCAAAAAAATAGTTCCGCTTCCGGAATGAACAGTAACAGGAGGCTCTTCTCCAAAGTGCAGGCACGCCACCGAAACTTTCAGGTCAGCGTCTTCAAGACAAAATCCTGTTTTTCCGGCAAATCTATTTACACCGCATTTTCGCGGACATAGCCTGCATTCCGAATACAAATTTACAATTTCGTTATCGCTAATCATAAAAACTAAAGCGCGCCGTTATCAAGAATTATGCTCATAAAATTCTGCAGACTGTCCAAATCCAAATTTTCAGCTTCGTCATCGCAAAAATCCTTGAGAGTTTCCCAGTCGTCGCCAGTTAAAATTGAATAATCTTCGTCAGAATCTCCGTCCAAAAAGTTCTGAAAAACCGTAATCCTGTCGATATTTTCCTGCGAAGGTTCATTTTCGACGTCGGCCGAAGAAAAAATATACGAATTCAGCCAATAATCCGCAATCGACCTTGCCAAATCGCCTGCATTTCTGTTTGAAGAGGCAAAAAGACTTGAAATCTGCTCGCAAACTTTTCTGCCGTCGTATTTTCCGCCATTGTCAGCGCGCACGTGCTTTTTAATTCTCTGAATATCAGCCAAAAATTTAGAAGTATCCGACATATTAACATTCCTTTTTATAAATATAAATTAAATTTTTATTCGGGGCCATTTTTGCTTTGCAAAAAGCGGGCTTTTCGCGGCTCCGGCAATTCGCCTTCGACCAAAGGCAAGCCTTTGTTTTCGCTGCGCTCACCGCTTCAATCCCTTGTCTAAAAGACCCGAAAATTTAAAAACTTCATTTTTATTATAGAAAAACAATATTTAAACTTCAATAAAAACAAAAACGGTAGTATAATAAAACTAGAATCAGGAACTAACCAAAAGTATCTTTGGTTATTTTTTAAGAAAAAAATTCTTGACTTTGGTAACAAGGGAAGGTAAACTAAAATTATGGACTTAAGAACAGTATTAACACCTGAAACTGTAGAACTTCATCTGCAGGGCAAAACAAAAGAAGACATCATCGACGAGATGCTTGAAATTTTAGTTAAGGCGGGAAAAGTAACTGATAAAGCTGCTGCCCGCGAATGTGTACTTGACCGTGAACGTAAAATGTCTACTGGTATGAAGCACGGAATCGCTATTCCACACGGAAAAACAGACACTGTATCAGATTTAGTAGCATGTATCGGTATTTCTGATAATCCGGTTGATTTTGATTCTTTGGATCAGGAACCATGCCGTATCTTTATTATGACACTTTCGCCAGTAAATAAAACTGGTCCGCATCTTCAGTTCTTGGCAGAAGTAAGCCTTTTGTTCAAGAGTGCAGAAAAACGTCAGCAGATTCTTAATACACAGGACAAGGCTGAAGTAATAAAAATTCTTACCGAATAGTTTTTTGGCTAGAAATCGGGGAGGCTCTTGACCTTTTGGTCAGGGGCTTTTTTTATTTATACAAGCTGGAGAAAATATGAAATTTGAAAAAATTTTTGAATCAAAAAATCATAAACTCTATAAAACGACAGGAGAAGAAGTTCCTGTAACAGAAAAAATGATTTTTCCTGTAAAATGGAGCGACGTGGAAGGCGCAGAAGAAGAATATGATGAAAATTTTCTTGCTCAGCTGCGCGACCGCCTAAAAGTGCTCGAAGAAAAAAACGAATTTGTTTTTTTGGAGCCTGTTTACGACAAAAAAGCGACTCCAGGACAGTTTAACAACGCAATGAAGCATACAGCGCGCCGTGTAAAAGACTGCAAATCAGTTATTGGAATGGCTCTTGTAAGCGAAGTTGCCGATGACGCAGATGTTTTGAGCGATTTTTTGGAGAAAATTTCAGAAAAACATCCGCAGTATGTTTATTTTGCAAAAAAGCCCTGCACGGAAGACGTTGTGCTTTATTAGGTCAAAAACCTGCATAAAATCATAAAAATGTCGCATATAACGGAATTTTGTTGAAAATAATGCAGATTATTACAATTTATTCTAAAATCTCTAATTGAAATTAGTATTGAAATGTGCAACTATGAATCCATTATGAGTTCATATACTGCAAAATTGTTCAGGGAAGTTCTTCCTGTCAGCGTTTTGTTTTTAAGTGTGTGCTTGCTGATATATTTTTTACTTCCCTCTGGAGAAACAGAATCTGTTCTTGATTCTTATGCTGAATTGGCCAATGCAAAATATTCAGAAGAATTGGCGCTCGAAGTTGGATTAAAACCGGAATATTTTGAGTTTTCAAACGAAAATGACCGTGGTCTGGAGCTTTACAGACAGCCTGGCTCTCGCGCATCTGTTGAATGGTTTTATACTCAGGTGACAGGCAACCGTCTTGTTGCACTTGCAATCCTTGAAAATGCCGACAGAAACAATATTCCATTGAGCCTCGCATTTAGCCTTGCTTTTGTAGAGAGCCGCTTTAAGCCGGACGCAGTCAACAGAAATTCAAATGCGACTGTTGACAGAGGACTTTTCCAGTTAAACAGCGCGTCTTTTCCACATTTGACTGAATCAGAATTTTTTAATCCTGAAGTAAGCGCAAAATACGGAATGATTCATTTGCGCTGGTGCATGGATCTGGCTGGAACAGGAAATGATGTGACTGCGCTTGCCATGTACAATGCCGGTACAACAAGGGTTCGTGCAAATAAGACACCTCAGCATACCCTAAACTACGTTGCAAAAATCAGCGCATATCGGGTAAAACTCGAAGGCCGTTTTAATTCAGACGTGGCTTCTTTTTTTAACGGTTCACAAAAGAACACAAGTCTTGCAAAAAAGTAACACTAAAATTATTTTCCCTGCTGCTTTTGTGGCAGGGATTGGAGTGGTGCCGAAGGCAAACAAACGCTTGCGTTTGGTCGCAGCCACGCAAAGCCCGGCGGGGCTTTGTAGCCCCGGCCACCCAAATTCTTATTTTATTCCTGCCATCGAGTATATTTATCACATTCCAAAATCTTTCTTGCGTTTTCGATCTGTTCTGCGGACGGCATTGGCGTATCTTCAAGGGCGTATTTGATTCCCATGTCGCGGTATTTTGAAATTGCAAGGTTGTGGTAAGGAAGAATTTCAACGCGGTAAACATTTGAAAGAGTACGGATAAAATCCCTTGTTTGAGTCAAATACTCATCGTTGTCCGTAATTCCTGGAACAAGCACGTGGCGAATCCAGATTGGCTTTTGAATTTCGTCGAGATAGGCAAACATTTCGCGGATGTTTTTTCCGGTTTTTCCTGTGAGCTTTACGTGCTCTTCCTCGTTTATGTGCTTGATGTCCATAAGAAGAATGTCTGTAACTTCCATCAATTTTTTGAATTTTTCAAACCATTCGCCTTCTTTTGTAAACGGTTCTCCAGCTGTGTCAATGCAAGTATTGACGCCTTCTTTTTTTGCAAGCGTAAAGAGCTCAATTAAAAAATCAATTTGCAGCAGCGGTTCTCCGCCGCTTACTGTAATTCCGCCTTTTTTCCCCCAGTACGAGCGGCAGGAAAGCGCTTCTTTTAAGACATCTGCAGGTTCCCAAAGCTTGCCTTCTTTCATAATCCAGGTGTCCGGATTGTGGCAGAATTTACAGCGCATATTGCATCCGGCAGTAAAAACTATAAAACGTGAGCCTGGACCGTCTACGCAGCCAAAACTCTCAAACTGATGAATGTATCCTTTCATATTGTACCTCGTAAAAATCTAATTCTTTCTATAATAATCTAACAAATTTTCGGCATTAAGAAAAATAATTTTTCAAAATTTTTCTTAATTTTAAGGAATAGAAAGCAGAATAAAAGCAGACATAGACGGAAGTTTTACAAAGCGGAATCAGAAGAAATACAAACTTCTCGAAAAAACTGAAGCTTCACAATTGCGTCGGGCTAAACGAGGGGCATTGGTTTGCAACGGCTTTGGCAATATCGTTTTTCTCTTGGCTACTTGACTTTTTTTCGGGGGGGGGTAGCATTTTTTAGCTTTAGCTTAAAAAGGAGCATGTAATAAGAACTTTGCCTAAAATAGCGTCAAAGTTTTTATTAACAAGTTTGCGTTGCAAACTTTCTTATCAACTGCAATTTCTCGCTTCGTTGCGAAATTGCGTTAAAAAGTCAAATCGAAAATTGATATTTTCTCATTGGCTTTTTATGGGAGAAAAAGATGAATCTAAAAAAAATTGGAGCAAACGTTACGGCTGGAATTCTGCTGGTGATTTTTTGTGCGTCTTGCGTTACGCAGACAAGAGTTAATTTTTTGACAGATGTTGACGGCGCGGAAGTTTATGTTGACGGAGAAAAAATCGGAACAACTCCTGTCCAGAAAAAACTCAGCAACGCGGTTTGGAAAGATCCTGACATTTTGATAAAAAAAGAAGGCTACAAGGATTTGTATACTGGCTTGAACAAAGAGATTAAAGGCGTAAATCTCGTTAGCGGGCTTCTTCTTTGGTGGCCCTCATTGTTTTGGGTTTACGGTCCAAAGAAAAATCAGAGCTATATGCTTATGCCTTCCGCAAACAGTGTTCAGGACAGCGTGAATGAATAAAATTCGGCTTTGTCATAGCCGAAAATCTTTCCGCTTTTTGTTTTTTCTGATTCTTCCTGTTTTTCTGATTTCTTGCGGAAATTTCTCTTCAATTTATGGAAAATGGGAAGATGAAGAGAGAATTCTTGAATTTGACGATTACGGAGATTTTTGCCTTGAGTTCAAGAATTCAAGGCTTGTGAAAGGTTTTCGCGGAAAAACTTTAAGAAAGAAAAATGTCATTGTCTTGTTTTTTGAGGAATTTGAAAATTCTGAAGGCGAGTGGCTTTACACTGACGGAACGGATTTGGAAAATTACAAGGAAGTTCTGCTTCTTTCGTTTGAGAACGGAAATCTTGTTACGGAGGTAAAGGCGACCGGCAAAAAAATTGTTTATTCGAAAGTTTCCTCAAATTGATAAGTTTTTGGATTTTTGATTCAAGTTTATTCAAGGCAATTCAAGCCTGGACGGAAGTTTTTTGCTTCTTTCCGGGCTTTTCTTATTTGCTGACTTTTATGTATTTTATATTGATTTTTGAGGCAGCAGATATAAAACAATATGTTCTGTCTGAAAGTATATCAAAACTATAAGAAGAAGGGGTTGCGCTTGGTTCTTTTGCCAATGCTAGTTATTTATGAATTTTGCGAAATTGAATAAAAATAAAAAAGCCGCTCCAGTTATAAAACTGGAGCGGCTTTTTTGTCGCTAATTCAACATTTTAGATTACAGAGAAGCGTGGCAAGTACGAGCGATAACATCGTCCTGCTGCTCTTTTGTAAGGTTGATGAAGCGAACTGCGTATCCAGAAACGCGAACTGTGAAGTTTGCATATTCTGGCTTCTCTGGATGAGCCTGACAGTCCTTGAGTTTTTCAACTCCGAATACGTTTACATTGAGGTGGTGTGAGCCAGCGTGTCCTGAATCTGGACCGCAATCAAAGTATCCGTCAAGAACGTTTACAAGGTTGTCGATTCTTTCTTCCTCGTTGTGTCCGAGCGCGCTTGGGTTGATTGTCTGTGTGTTAGAAATTCCGTCCAAAGCGTATTCGTATGGAAGCTTAGCAACTGAGTTCAAAGACTTAATCAAGCCTTTTGTCTCTGCGCCGTAGCTTGGGTTAGCTCCCGGTGAGAATGGCTCGTGTGCCTTGCGTCCATCTGGAAGAGCACCTGTAGCTTTTCCGTATACAACGTTTGAAGTGATTGTAAGGATTGATGTTGTTGGTTCTGCATTGCGGTATGTCGGGTGCTTTCTGATCATTGTCATGAAATCTTTGAGCAACTGAACAGCGATTGCGTCTGCGCGGTCATCGTCCTGACCGTAGCGTGGGAAGTCGCCCTCAACGATAAAGTCTTTTGCCAATCCTTTAACAACTTCTTTTACAGCGCCAGTCTTCTTGTCTTTGATTTCTACATCGCCGCGGACAACCTTAACTTTTGCATATTTGATAGCAGAAAGCGAGTCTACAACGTGTGAGAATCCTGCGATACCTGTAGCGAATGTTCTCTTGAGGTTTGTGTCTTCGAGAGCAAGCTCTTCAGCTTCGTAGTAGTATTTGTCGTGCATGTAGTGGATTGCGTTCAATGAGTTTACATAGATTCCAGCAAGCCATTCGAGCATCTGCTTGTATTTTGCAACAACTTCTTTGTAGTTAGAAGCGTCGAGAACATCAGCAGTGATTGGCTGATAAGCAGGTCCAACCTGAACACCTGGTGTAAGTCCATCAGGCTCGTCGCGTCC
>NZ_DBJD01000028.1:0-5778 GCF_002297065.1 Treponema sp. UBA785
TTCTTTATTCTTTCGGGCGAAATTATGGGCGCGGGCGGAATTTCAGACCGTCTTTTAAAGGCTGCGAACGCGATTGTCGGAAGATTCAGAGGCGGACTTTCATACGTGAACGTTCTTGCTTCAATGTTCTTCGGCCATCTTTCAGGCTCGGCTGTAGCTGATGTCTCATCTCTCGGCTCGATTGAGATTCCGATGATGGTGAAAGGCGGCTACGACAGAGATTTTTCTGTTGCAGTTACTGTCGCGACATCTTGCCAGGGCGTTCTGATTCCTCCAAGCCACAATATGATTATCTATTCAGTGGCGGCTGGTGGAGTTTCTGTAGGCGCGCTTTTTATGGCAGGACTTTTGCCTGGAATCACGCTTGGAATTCTGTTCCTTGTTGTCTGCGGAATTATGAGTGTTATCCGCCACTATCCGAAAGGAGAAAAAATCGGTTTAAAACAGGCTTTAAAGATTTGTCTTGATGCAATTCTCGCATTGTTCACTGCGGTTATCATTCTTGTCGGCGTTACAGCTGGCTGGTTCACTGCGACAGAGTCGGCGGCGATTGCCTGCATTTACGCGTTCATAATCTCGGTTTTCGTCTACAAAGAGCTAAAAATCTCGATGATGCCGAAACTTTTGATGAACACTGTAAAAACGCTCGCAATGGTTTTCTCTTTGATTGCGGCGGCTGGCGGATTCGGTTATCTTCTCGCGCTTTTGAAAGTTCCGACAATCATCACGACTGCTCTTCTTTCAATCAGCGAGAACAAGGTAGTTCTTCTGCTTTTGATTAACATAATGCTGCTTCTTCTTGGCTGTATTATGGACATGGCTCCGCTTATTTTGATTGTGACTCCGATTATTGCGCCTGTCGTTCATAACGTTGCAGGAATGAGCCTTGTTCAGTTTGGCGTTATGCTCATATTCAACCTTGCAATCGGACTTTGCACTCCGCCTGTCGGCTCTGCCTTGTTTGTCGGCTGCGGCGTCGGAAAAATCAGCATCGAAAAGACGACAAAGGCAATGATTCCGTTCTATCTGACGATGATTGCAGGTCTTATGCTTGTAACTTTTGTACCTGATGTTTCTTTGTTCCTGCCGAAGCTGCTCGGATATGCAGTGTAAGTAATAAGTAAATGGAAAAATCGCTTTTATGCGATTTTTGAGGAACAGTGCCGTCTTCGGACGGCATTTCACTTAATGCTTTGTATAAAACAAAAAAAAACGAGGAAACGCTATGAAAATGACTTTGAGATGGTACGGGCCGGGATTTGATTCTGTAACGCTTGAGCAAATCAGGCAGATTCCGGGCGTAAAAGGCGTAATCACGACGCTGTACGATGTTCCAGCCGGCGAGGAATGGACATGCGAAAGAATAAAGAATCTAAAGGAAACTGTCGAAAAATCAGGACTTGAAATTTCAGGAATTGAAAGCGTAAATGTCCACGACGCGATAAAAATCGGGAGCCCTGACCGCGACAAATACATTGAAAACTACATAAAATCGCTTGCCGCGCTCGGCGAAGAAAATATCCACATGGTCTGCTACAACTTTATGCCGGTTTTCGACTGGACACGCACCGACCTTGCGAAAAAACGTCCGGACGGTTCGACGGTTCTCGCATACGACCAAAAAGTTGTGGACTCAATCGACCCGCAGACTTTTTTTGACAAGACAACAGACAATTCAAACGGCTTTGTAATGCCGGGCTGGGAGCCGGAGCGTCTCTCAAAAGTAAAGGAACTTTTTGCGGCATATAAAGACGTAACTTCTGAAAAACTTTTTGAAAATCTCGTTTACTTTCTGAAGGCAATCGGGCCTGTCTGCGAGAAATACGACATGAAAATGGCGATTCATCCTGACGACCCTGCATGGCCGGTTTTCGGGCTTCCGCGCATAATAACCGGAAAAGACACAATCCTTAAAATGCTCCGCGCCGTTGACAAGGAATACAACGGTATCACGCTCTGCATGGGAAGTCTCGGAACAAACCCGAAAAACAACATTCCTGAGATAATGCGCGCATGCAAGGGAAGAATTCATTTTGCGCATATCAGAAATCTTCATCATTTTGCGCCGGGAGTTTTTGAGGAGGCGGCCCATCTTTCATCAGACGGCAGCTTTGATATGTACGAGGCTGTAAAGACTCTTTACGAGACAGGTTTTGACGGCCCTGTTCGTCCAGACCACGGAAGAACAATCTGGGGCGAAAAGTGCATGCCGGGCTACGGACTTTACGACCGCGCGCTCGGAGCAATGTACATTCAGGGGCTTTTGGAAGCTGTGGAAAAATCGCAGAAAAAATAATGGGAGCTGGCTAAAGCACACGTCCTGCCTGCGGCAGGGATGCTGCGTGCAAGCACGCTGCGAGTTTTGTCAGCGCAAAACTCGGAATATTGAAC
Source organism: Treponema sp. UBA785 (assembly GCF_002297065.1). Lineage (NCBI taxonomy): Bacteria > Pseudomonadati > Spirochaetota > Spirochaetia > Treponematales > Treponemataceae > Treponema > Treponema sp. UBA785. The sequence goes on from NZ_DBJD01000028.1 coordinate 2,392, forward strand.
TGTGTGCTAAAGCACACGTCCTGCCTGCGGCAGGGATGGGAGCCACGCGAAGCGTTCAAAATTGACGGCAGTTTTACTGCCGCCGGTTTTGAATGTAGCGAATAGCGAAATGGCGGACAGCCCGGTTTTTGTGCAGTGGAACGGAACAAAAAGCCGCCCAAATCTGCAAAACGTTTTCAATCGTGCTGTAATTTTTGGAGAATATTATGAAAAACCAAGAGAATTCTGTTTATGGAGTGTTGAGAGAAAAAATTCTTAGTTTGGAATTAAAACCGGGGCAGGAACTTAACGTAAATCAGCTTGCTAATGAAATGAATGTTTCCCGTTCTCCAATCCGCGATGCTCTTTTAAGGCTTTCTCTTGATAAACTGGTTGATGTTTTTCCTCAAAAAGGCACTCGTGTTGCTTTTTTGGACAAAGATATTATCAAACAGGAAAGATTTTTGCGTATTACGCTTGAACTTGGCGTTCTGAAAGTTTTTATGGAAAGCCTTGACGAAAATAAACGAAAAATCTGCGCTACGAAATTACAGGCGCTTCTTCTTGAACAGCATGCAAGCCTTTTGGATGGAAATAAAAAAGCTTTTTTGCAGAAAGACGATGAGCTGCATCATTTTTTTTATTCGGAGACGAAAAATGAATGGCTTTGGAAAGTTCTTGATTCGCACACGGGAAACGATCATCGCATACGAATTTTGAGTTACAATGCCGAAAGAATTGCGAATGACGTGGAAAAAGAGCATATTGAGCTTGTCAAGGCGATTGAAAACGGAGATGCGGAACTTGCCTGCAAGGTTGATGAAGAGCATATGCAAGTTCTTTCTGATTTGCTTGAAGATATGAATAAAAATTATCCTGAATATTTTAGCTCTTAGATGATTTTTTTTTGCGAAAATTGAAATTTTGAAAGAATAAAGACAAAAAGTAAAAACGAGAAAAAAACAGACTGTTAGTCGGACAGCTTGGATATAAAAGGCGGAATTTGCCGCAAATATTTATGGAGGATTATTTTATGAAACTGAACTTAAACGAAATTAAAGACGGCTCAAAATGGAACGGCTACAAACTGCCGAAATTCGACCCGAAAAAAATTGCAGAAAATACAAGAAAAAATCCGGAGTGGATTCACTTTGGAGCAGGAAATATCTTTAGAATTTTTCCTGCAGCCTTGGCTCAAAAACTTTTGAACGAAGGTTTGATGAATACTGGAATTATTGCCGGCGAATGTCACGATCCTGAAATTGTTGAAAAACTTTTTAAGCCGCATGACAATTTGACTCTTGGAGTTACACTAAAAGCCGACGGTTCTATCGAAAAAGAAATCATAGCTTCTGTCGTTGATTCTGTCTGTGTCTATCCTGAATTTAAGGATGACTGGGAGACAGTGCTTGCGGCATTTAAAAATCCAAGCCTTAAAATGCTTTCGTTTACTATTACAGAAAAAGGTTACGCTGTTACTTCTTCTGACGGAAAATTGATTGGACAGTATGAGCATGATTTTGCCAATCCGCCTGAAAAAGCAGAAATGTTCTTGTCTAAACTTACAGGACTTTTGCTGGAACGCTTTAATGCCGGAAAACTTCCTCTTGCTTTGGTTTCTATGGACAACTGTTCTCATAACGGAGAAAAACTTTCGGCTGCTGTTTTAAAAATTGCAGAAAACTGGCAGAAAAAAGGCTTTGTTCCTTCTGAATTTATTGATTATCTAAAGGATGAAACAAAAATTGCTTTTCCTTGGACTATGATTGATAAAATTACGCCTCGCCCAAATTCTAAAGTCGCGGAAATGCTTAAAAAAGACGGTTTTGAAGAGACTGAGCTGATTGTAACTTCAAAAAACACTTACTGCGCAACTTTTGTAAATGCCGAAGAAACTCAGTATCTTGTAATTGAAGACAAATTTCCTAATGGCCGCCTGCCTTTGGACAAAGCCGGAGTTTATTTTACAGACCGCGAAACTGTAAATAAAGTCGAAAAGATGAAAGTCTGCACCTGTCTAAATCCTCTGCACACCGCTCTTGCTCTTTCTGGATGCCTCTTGGGATTCAATTTGATTTGTGACGAAATGAAAGACAAAGACCTTAAAAAAATGGTCGAAATTTTGGGCTATAAAGAAGGATTGCCTGTTGTAGTTGATCCAAAAATTATAAAACCGAAGACTTTTATTGATGAGGTAATCGAAAAACGTCTGCCAAATCCGTTTATGCCAGATACTCCTCAGAGAATTGCAACCGATACTTCACAAAAACTTTCGATTCGCTTTGGAGAAACCGTAAAAGCATATCTTGCAAATCCAGAACTCAATGTAAAAAGTCTGAAAATTTTGCCTATGGTTTTTGCGCTTTGGCTTCGCTATCTTCTTGGAATTGATGATAATGGAAAAGAATTTGAGCTTTCTCCTGATCCGCTTCTTCCAGATGTAAAAAATGAACTTTCAGGAATTTTAATTGGCAAAAATGATGAAACTAAAGTTGAAGAAAAAATCAAAAAACTGTTAAAAAATGAAAAGATTTTTGGCTTTGACGTTGTTTCTTCTGAATTGTACGGAAAAGTAAAATCTTATTTTATGGAAATGATAAGTGCAAACGGAAAAGTCCGCGAAGTGATTTCGCACGCAGTTGAAAACTAAAATGCTTTTCGCAAAATAAAAGGCTATGCGATAAGGTTTTAAACTTTGAAGTGCACCTCTAAATTTGGACATAAAGTTCAATTTTGGAGGTGCATTTTTTATTTGCAGTTAATTCAATTTTTACTGAATTATTTTACAAATTCTTTCTTTAAGAAATCCAAATCAAGCTCTGGATAAAGGACGAATTTGCTCAAAAGCGCCTGAACTCGTTTTGAAGCGGCTTCCTTTACGCTTTCGTCAAGAACAATCTTGAGTTTTGCAGGTTTTCCGTCTTTTGTTACGCCCGGCTTTGTTCCTTTGAGAACCATATCGATAATCGCAGCGACTTCTTTCATCTCGCCTTCTTTCATTCCTAAAGTTGTGAGCGCTGGAGTTCCGAGACGAAGACCTGAAGTGTACCATGCGCCGTTCTTGTCATATGGAAGCGCGTTCGCGTTTGTTGTTACGCCTGCCTGGAAAAGTGCCGCCTCAGCCTGCTTTCCTGTAAGTCCGTAAGAAGTAATATCTGCAAGCATAAGGTGATTGTCTGTTCCGTTTGTCTGCAGGCGGATTCCCAAATCCTGAAGCTCTTTTGCAAGCGCCTGAGCGTTTTTTACAACCTGATGAGCGTAGTCCTGATATTCTTTTGTGTTCGCTTCTTTGAAAGCGATTGCCTTTGCAGCCATTACATGCGGAAGAGGTCCGCCGAGAACCATCGGGCAGCCCTTGTTCACATAGTCCTCAAATTCTTTCTTGCAGAGAATCATAGCTCCGCGAGG
>NZ_DBJD01000061.1:0-8033 GCF_002297065.1 Treponema sp. UBA785
CAGCTGAAAGGCAAGCTGAAGAAATTCCGGGAACTGCATATTCAGCCGGACTGGATTCTGGTCTACATAAAGAACAAGACGGAGCTGATTCTTACGCTTTCAAGGACCGGCACTCATGCTGATTTATTGAGGATGTAGAAAAAAACAAGCGTTGCTTTTATTCCACAACGCTTGTTTTGCAGACTTTCGGTTTTGTTTTTATTCAAAATCGGCAAGCAATTTATCTGCCTTGTGGTCTGTCATTGAAAGGATAATACCACATTCTTCTTCATTTGCACTGCGGAACTCTTTCTGAATTCCAAGCGGATTTGCACTTTCCTGATTTTCCGGAATTTTTCCGCGCAACTGTGCGACGGCTTTCATGTAAAGCTGCTCAAGGTTGTAGAATCCCTTTAATTCTTCAAGGTAGCTCTTTATCCGCCTTCTGGTCCGTTCTTCTTTTTTTGTGTTTAAGGTTGAAAGATAAGTCCCCAAAAATGTGACCAAAGAGCCAAGCAACGCAAAGATTCCGCCGATTATTGCCTCTTTCATAAGTGTTTACTCCTATAAAGGCATTTTTATTAGCTACAAAAAAAGCAATGAATAAATCAAAAATTAGAATTCGCCTGTATAACCAGATGCTTTGATTTTTGCTTTCACGGCAAGTGTTAGAGATGAACACATGCTGAATACACGGCTGTCTTTATATTCTATTTTTGTTCCATCAGGAATTTTTACTTCTGACAGTGCCACACAGCCGTTAAAAGGAATTCCGTTAATTTTTGTCAATGATGCAGGAAGTGTAACAGATTTTAAATTTGGACACTCCATGAACGTGCCGTCAGGAACATAATCATCATAGCCCAAGGATGTTACTCCTTCTTCAACAATGACACTTGTAATTTTTGTCTTTCTGAATGCGTCAGGTCCTGTAAATTTCATGCCTTTTGAAATTTTTATTGTACCGGCAATGTCTGATTCAGCAAAAGCTTCTTTTCCAATTGATGTAAGATTGCTTATATCAATATTGATTTTTCCTTTTACACCTCTGAAAGCGTTGTTTCCTATAACTTTTACACTTTTTGGAACTGTTATTGTGTATGGAGTGTTGCAAGAGCTTTTATACATTGTATGTGGAAAAAAGCGGGCTGCCCACTCAGTTTTTTCACCAATCTGAGTCACTGGCAAGCCTTCAATTGTATCTGGAATTACAACTGTTGTAGACTTTCCTTTGTAACTTTTTAGCATTACTCCCTGACCGTCAGGCGCCATGTCATAGTAAAAGTCACTTGCAGGATTTGTCGCAAAGCAGGTGAAAGTCGTTGCAAGAGCAAGGCTTAAAATAAATAAGATTTTTTTCATAATAGAATATCCTCCGCGTTTATTGTCCGCCGACTTTTTGAGGCGAAACCTCTTTATTCTGGCAAGATTATACAGTCAGAGTTTTTTCTTGTAGTCAGTAAAAACTCACTTTATTCCTGTGAGTTTTCTCTATGGATTTTGCGGTTTTTTGAACTGTAAATTTAACGATTTTGCGGTAAATAGCACTTATATTTTTAACGATTTTGTGTTAATATAATACTATAAAATTAACGATTTTGGGATTTTATGGCATTTAAGCGCAAAATTTACGATAAGTTTTTGGAATGGAAAAAAAACTCGGACGGCAAAACGGCTTTGCTTGTTGAAGGCGCGCGTCGTATCGGCAAATCAACCATTGTTGAGGAATTCGCAAAAAACGAATACGAATCATATATTCTCATTGATTTTACGAAAGCGTCGCAGGAAGTTTTCAAGATTTTTGACGACATTTCTGATTTGAATTATATTTTCATGCGGCTTCAGCTTATCTATCATAAAGAGCTTCACGAGCGGAAAAGCCTTGTCATTTTTGATGAGGTTCAGTTTTGTCCAAAGGCTCGGCAGGCAATAAAGCATCTTGTTGCTGATCATCGCTATGATTATATGGAAACCGGCTCCTTGATTTCGATTCGGAAAAATGTAAAGGACATTCTTATTCCAAGCGAGGAACGCACGGTCCAGATGTACCCGATGGATTATGAAGAATTCAAATGGGCTTTGGGCGACACTGTTACTATAAAACTTTTGCGGGAATCTTTTGAAAAATATCAGCCGCTTGGCGATGATTTGAATCGTACTATGATGCGCGACTTTAGGCTTTATATGCTTGTGGGCGGAATGCCAAAGGCTGTGAGCACTTACATCGAAACAAACAATATGAGGCTTGTTGACGAAGAAAAACGCGATATTCTTCGGCTTTATGAATCTGACTTTATGAAGATTGATTCAAGCGGGAAGGCCGCGCTTCTTTTCAAATCAATTCCGTCTCAGCTTGAAAAAAATGCCTCACGGTATCAGGTTTCTTCGGTCCTGGCAAACCAGCGCAATTCGACAGTCCTTGAGCTTATCTCAGAAATGGAAAGTTCCAAGACCGTTCTTGTGTCTTATAAATCAGACGATCCGAACGCAGGACTTACGCGGACAAAGGATTTGGAAAACTTCAAGCTTTTTGTCTGCGATACAGGACTTTTTACAACCATGGTTTTTATGGATAAGGATTTTACGGAAAATATTATTTATGAAAAGCTGCTCAGCGGCAAGCTTTCTGTGAATCTTGGGTACCTTTATGAAAATGTTGTCGCGCAGATTCTAAAGGCAAACGGAAACGCTCTTTTTTATTACACATTTCTTGATGAGAAATCAAGGCATAATTTTGAAATTGATTTCCTTCTCACGCGAAAGAACAAGGTTTGCCCGATAGAAATAAAATCGTCGGGCTATAAGACCCACGCTTCGCTTGATGCCTTTTGCGAAAAATATTCGTCCCGTATTCTGAATAAATACCTTGCGTACACAAAGGATTTGGGAAAGGACAAGGATGTTCTCAGCATTCCAGTTTATATGACGATGTTCTTGTGATTATCCCTGTGAGTTTTCTCTGTATATTTTTGCGTCTTTCTAAGATAAAATATGAGAATGATCAGCGTAATCAGTGTTGACGACCATGAAATGATAAGCCTTGGACTTGAGCAGGTGTTTTCGGAAACTGAAGACATCCGGGTCTGCCATTTCTGCAAGACAAAAGATGAGGCCGCAGCGTTCATCGGTTCAAAATCTCCAGAAGAGCTAAGGCGGACGGTCGCGATGGTTGACATAAAGCTTGAAAACGGAAGCGGCTTTGATGCGGCGGACTTTCTTATCCGGCGCGGAGTGAACTGCCTTATGTATTCCTCATTTTCAAACGCGGGCTTTGTTGTAAAAACCATGGAGCACAAAATCAAGGGATTTGTCTCAAAAAATGCCGGCAAATCGGAAATCCTTGATGCGGTCCGGACAGTCGCACGCGGCGGAACCTACATCCAAAAGGATTTAATTCCTGGCATGATGTATGTAAGCTCAATCATGGTTTCCCTCACAAAGAAAGAACGCGAGCTTTTGGACTTGATTTCCGAGCATCTTCCGAACGAGATAATCGCCGCTCGTCTTGGAATTTCCAAACGTACCGTAGAAAACTACGTTTCCCGCATTTTCGACAAATTCAACGTGAAGAACCGCTACGAGCTGGGGCGGTATTTGTGAGAGGAAAGCAAATGGCGTTACGGATGACCGTTTATCCAATCAGCTTCAAGGATTTTAAAATTACAACAGGAAGTTTATTTTATGGCTGAATCAAAAACTTACTCTTTGCTGACAGCACCCAGAATCCTTCCCCCCCCCGGAAAACGCCCCAGGCGGCGAATGTGCAGATAAGCCTGTCTGCAAAATTCACAGGAAGGCGCACGGCTATCAGAAGCAGGAGCTTTGAACGGAATCTGTTTTCCCACAAAAACGTAAAAAAATCTATCTGGCTGCTTGCCTGGTTGTACGCCTCCACAAAACTCAGAACGTAGCTTATGATTCCGCCCGAAATGCTCATGACAAGGCACAGCGCAATACTGAGAACAATCAGTTTTACAAAAACCGCGCGGCCCGTGTCAGTCTTTTTGATGAACAGGATTTTAAAATATCCTGCTGTAAGAGCCGCAAGAAAATGGCAGAGCATAAACAGATGTCCGGGTTCAAGCGTCCTGTTCAAAATAAAGTCAATCAGGTGATAGAAGAATCCGGCAAGCACTCCCCACCATGGCCCTGCAAGAAAACTTAGCGCCATGATAAAAACCGTGTCGCAAAAAAGAGGCAGATGGTTTATCCAGGCCACAAAGTCGCAGATAAGGTAATCTAAAAGACCGGCAAGAACGCTTAAAGCAAAAAATACAAATCTCTTTCGGCTTGATGAATCAAAATTGAAAATCATGGTTTATTATATCAACTGTATAAAAAATATGTTATACTCTAAAGATGAAAAAAATCACGGTTTTTATCCTGTCTGCGTTATTCACTTTTTCGGCTTTTGCTCATAAGGCTCAGAAGCAGGCTGAACCGCTTATGATGGAAGGGCTTACTCAAAAGTGGCTGGAATGTGAATCGGCGGAGGAAAGTGAATTTAAAAACCGTCTTGAAGACTTTTATGCCGAAGTGCAAAAGGTCTCTCCTTCTGATACTGTGATTTATTATTTTCCGGAAGCAAAGGTCATCTACGAAAACATTCTTGGCGGAATCAATGAAGGCGACAGGCAGAAAATTGCGGAAAACGTTCGCGGCTGGGAAATCCTCCAGAAAAACCTTGCAAGGTTTCAGCTTGAGCAGGTCTATTATTCCTACAGGATTTTGATTTTTGTAATCATTATTGCAGTGCTCGCGTCGCTTGTGTTTTCGGTCATGTATCTTTTGTCGTCAAAACTCCGCAAGGAAAATCTTGCCTTTACCGCCCGGATGATAAAAACCCAGGAAGCCGAGCGCGAGCGCATTTCCAACGAGCTTCATGATACGGTCTGTCAGGATTTGGGTGTGCTCCAGTTCCGCCTTGAAGACGAGGAATCCGTCAGCCTTTGCAGAAAAATCGCCTCCGATGTCCGCGGTGTCTGCTATGCCCTTGCACCGTCCGATTTGAGCGAAGGAATTCTTGAGGCGCTGCTTTCCCTGTGCCATGTCCTGCAGAAACAGAGCGGCGTGGAAATTGTCCTGAGCATTCAGGATGAACTCAAAAACAACAAGGCTTTTAAGACTTTTCCGAAAGATAAAAATCTGAACATTTACCGAATCGCGCAGGAAATTATAACAAATGCAATAAAACATTCGGAAGCAGAAAGCATAAGCGTGCTGGTCAGAACCGTTGATGAAAAAAGTTTCAAGATTATCGTTTCTGATGACGGAAAGGGCTTTGATTTGAAAAACGCGCTCAAAAAGAAAAATCATTTCGGACTGAAAAATGTTCAGGCACGCGCGGAAGGATTCGGCGGCGGAGTCAGCTTTAACACAGAAAAAGGGGCGGGAACTCAGGTGACGGTCGCAGTTCCGTATTAGGACGGAATTCTGCAATCCGGACATCAACATCCTCCCTAATATTGTAATAATTGAAGTTACAGCAAAAATCTGCTAAAGTTGGCGTATGAAAGTAAGCAGCAAATTTACGGTGGCGGTTCACACTTTGTTGTGCATCCATCGGTTCGGCGGGGAAAGGAAAGTCACTTCGGATTTTATCGCGGGAAGCACGGGCGTGAATCCGGTCATTATCAGGCGGACGCTTCTTTCGCTCAAGGCGGCGGGGCTTGTAAAGGTTGCGGCCGGAACTGGCGGAGCTGAAATTGTCGTGCCTCCGTCGTCGTTCACGCTTTTTGACATTTACAAGGCTTCGGGCAGCCTGGAAGAAAATGTTTTCGGTTTTCACGAGCAGCCGAATCCCGCGTGTCCTGTCGGCGGAAACATCCACAAGATTCTCGACTCGCACCTTGCCGACGCGCAGAAAGCGTTTGAGCAAAGCCTTGCGGCAGTGAAATTTTCTGAGCTTGTGAGGGAACTTGAAGAGGTGGAAAAGCAGAAGAATTAAGAAGCCGCTGAGTTCGTAAAATCAGATTTATATCACCCAAATGCCGAGTTTTGATAAGAATTGTAATTTAAATGTTATAGCATTGTAATGACATAAACTATAAAACTCGACATTTAGACTATTCTGCTTTTTATTTTACCGCGACAATATCCGACACAGCGTAAACAAATGTCTTCTTGTCTTCGTTCCCTTTGCGGCTGTTTGTGCGCAGAATTATCCTGTAGCTTTTGCCGCTTTCAAGGCTTTCTGGCAGAAAGAATTCAAGCGTCCTTGAAAGATTGCGCATTATTGATTCTGCTTTCACCTTGTGCCATGTGCTTTCGTCCTCGGAATAAATTCCGTCCGAGTCGCATTCGGCAAAGAAAATTCCGCCATCGTCGCCGGAAATTTTCAGTCTGCCACCATCGATTCTTGCAGCCTTTCCAGATGTAAGAGTTCCGTCCTTAAGCCCCGTAAAAAGGTCAGCGACGGAATCAATCGAAGGGCTTGAATCCGCAATCACGATTCTGTTTATCTCCAGTTTTGAGACAGCTTCGTTCGTTTCCCTTGACGATGTAAACTTTACAAGCAATTTTTTTATTTCTGCGGTTTCGGCGGTGTTTCCGCTTGTGCCGCTTGCCGCAATGTAGAAAGTTCCCAAGTCCATGAGGTTCACGCTTTCGCCTCTCTGCAAGGCCTCTATTATTTCCGCCTTTATAAGGGAAAGAATGTGCTTTGCGGTTATGGCATTCACGCCGATGTCCTTTTTCTGTGTGCGCGCTATAAGATTGTCAATCGTAACATTGCGCCGGTCAAAACGCGCGTAATATTTTCCGCCCTTGTCAAAGTGATTTTTGTACAGAGTGAGATTTCCGCTTCCTTCTATGTCCGAATAGTTAATGTTTGTTGTTGTGCTCATTTTATATATTCCTTGTCCGTTTTGGACTGTCTGTTATAAAAAGGTGAGTTTCCTTTTCCTTGCTGAACAGAATTTCTGCTTTCCGCAAAATTTTCTGTTGACCAGACACGCAAGACAGGAGTATACTTCTGAAATCAGATTTGAAGATTCTCCGTCCGGAGTGTCTTTTTAAAGCCCTTAAGAAATGCCTTACGCACCGCAAATGTTTTCGGCAAATCCTAAGGGCTTAATTTTTTGCTTCATTTTTCATACAGCCTCCTCCAGCTCCTGAGCCGGGCTAAATAAATCAAGAATCCTGTTTGAAAGAATTCTTCTCACGATGTTCGGGTACTGCCTTATGCGCATATAACTGTCAAAGACATAGTTTGCGCAAGTCCAGCCAAGCCCGAATTCCTGCATAAGCTCATCCGGGCAACAAGGCGAAAGCTTTATCACGAACGGCATGGCAGCCTGCGCATAAGTTGCAAACCGGTTGCATTCCGCTTTCATTCTTGCCGCCGACTTTCCCTGATTCTCGTACAAGTGTCCGAGCTGAATATGGGCAATCTCATACCAGATTGTAAAACGGACGGTGCAAGCAGGAAGCGAGTCATTGTAGTAAATCGCGTACCTAGACTTTGCCGTCATAACAGAAAATCCCTCCTCGTACTTTGAGGTCATAAATTCCCTGTCCTCATCCGAAGAATCTGAATATTTTACAAGCTCAATTCCAAGCAAACGCGCCACCTCAAAGCAGTCCGCCGGATATTTTTTTATTCCCAAGTCCTCAAAAAGACAATTCGCCTCTTCTTCTATCTCATCATATTCACTTCCCAAAAGCTGAACCGCTCTTTCCATTCATACCTCGTCTTACGCAAAAAGAATTTTCGCGAACCTTTTGCGCTCCTCATCGGTCAAGACTTTTGCATTGCGCGCGATAAGCTCGAACGCCTGCTCAATTTCCTGTTCCGATGAAAATTTGTGGGCATCTTCGCTTTTTCCAGTAAGATAATCGACCGTCGTGCCCAGCGCATTTGCTATGTTCAGAAGGATTGCGCCCTTCGGAACCCTGTCCCCTTTAAGGTAGTGGGAAACCGCCCCCTCGCTCAAGTTTGTTGCATCGGCAAGAGCCTTCTGGCTCATTCCTGTTTCCGAAAGCAGTTTGCCGATTCTGTCCTTAACAGCCATGCTTTCCATATTATTTCAATTCCTAATTCAATTCTTGCCTTA
>NZ_DBJD01000061.1:8200-13609 GCF_002297065.1 Treponema sp. UBA785
TATTGCCAGACCGATTCAACCTTCCTGCTTAAACAGGAAAGACGTTCCGCTTAAAACAGGAAGATTTTTTTGTTCCAGCAGGAAAGGGCTTCCGGCTTGAAGAGGAATGGAGACATAGCTGGAAAAGGAAGAAAATATCTTTTTAAGCAAAGCAGAAAATTTACAATGAAAAAATATCAATAGTATAGTACAATTAAGGTCGGACAAAGCATAGAAAATGACAGGAAACACTTTAATAGACAATTCAGAAAATCTTAAACTTGCAGATACAATAAAAGAAATCTTAAGAAATCCAAAAATCAACCATATTGACATTGCCACAGGCTACTGGGATATTCCGGGAACTGCTGTTCTTGCAGATGAACTCGATGAATTTTTATCACGGGACGGAACAAAACTCAGGCTTTTAATAGGCAAAGACCCATATCTTTTTGCGCAGTACAATAAGAATCCGAAATACAAAGATGCAAAGAACTGGCCGGAAGAATTTATCCGCACGGACATAAACGAAATTGAAGTAAAACCTGAATATGAAAACGCAGTTTCGTTTCTTTTAAAATATCTCGGCAAGGCAGACAAAATAGAAATTCATATCTTCAAGAAAAATGAAAATGAAGAAAATCAGTTTTTGCATTCAAAGTGCTATATTTTTTACGGAAAAGGAATTGCATACGGAATCATAGGAAGCAGCAATTTTACAGAGAAAGGCTTAAAAGAAAACTCTGAATTGAATTACCTTGAAACGCTTTCTCAAATCATTACCGCAGAGCCGAACTGTATAAATGTTTCAAAAGGACATATTTTCTGGTTCAATGAAAAGTGGACTTTGTCGGAGGACTGGTCAAAGGAATTTTTGGAGCAAATTCTTCGTCCTTCAGCAATCGCAAAAAAAGTGCTGGCTGACAAAAAGCAAAAGAAAGAGGCAATTTCAAATTATACGGTACTTTCTCCTTATGAAACCTACATCAAATTTCTTATTGACCAGTTTGATGAAGTAATCAGCTTTAATGGAAAAATCACACCCGATGACTATATGCCGAAAGATCCGAATTTCAAGCGCCTTGCATATCAGGCGGAAGCAGTAAACCAAGGATTCGCAATAATGAAGCAGCACCACGGTTTTATTCTTGCGGATGTTGTAGGACTTGGAAAAACATTTACGGCTCTTATGGTGGTAAAGCGGCATCTGCTTGAGACAGGCTTTAAGAATCCAGTTCTTATTGTCACTCCGCCAGCAATCAAGCAAAGTTGGATAGACTCAATTGAATATTTTGATAAAGGTGAAGTTTCAGAAAAAAAGATTCAGCCGCTTATAACTCTTACAACAATCGGCTGTCTTGATGATGTCAATGAAACAGATGAATATACCGCCGAAAATGATTTTGATTCCACATTTAAAAAAGAAGAATACGGAATGATTATTATAGACGAAAGCCATCGCTTTAGAAATGACAGCACAATAATGTACCAGAAGCTAGATGACCTTATCGGCTCAATAAATCCGCAGCCATATATTGTGCTTCTTTCCGCAACACCGCAGAACAACGAGCCTTACGATTTAAGAAACCAGATTTATTTATTTCAGCGTGAGCACAACCGCTCCACTTTGCAAAACCTCGGAAAATTCGGAAACAAACTGGAGAACTATTTTGCAGAAAAACACAATAACTACAAGGAATATATAAAGAAAGAAAAGACTATTAACGGCAAAAAAATTCCTAAAACAAAAGAAGAACTTGCACATGACAAAGCCGCTCTTATTGCAGACAGCGAAGACATCAGGAAAAGAATAGTAGAGCCTCTTGTAATACGCCGCACAAGGACAGACATCGAACGTTTTTATCAGGAAGACATGAAAAACCAGGGATTAACTTTCCCAAAAATTCAAAAGCCGGTAGCAATTCCTTACGAAATGAACGGAGAACTTGGAAATCTTTTCAACAACACAATAAATATAATCGCCCCACAAGTAAGCCATGTTGATTCAGACGAAAACGGAGAACCTATTCTTGACTTTGGAGCAACGGCAGGAAAAAACGGACTTGGCTATTACCGCTACAGGGCAATCGAATTTCTAAAATCAGAAGAAAACCGCAGACGGCACGAAATAAACAACTTGAGCGTTACAGGAACTTCCCAGCGTCTTGCGCAGATTATGGAACTGCTTTTGGTAAAGCGGCTTGAAAGCTCACAGGCGGCTTTTAAGGAATCACTGCACAACCTGCACCGCTATACAGAAAATATGATAAAAATGTGGAATGCGGACAGGATTTTTATCTGCCCTGACCTAAATGTAAACAAAGAGCTAAACGATGATAATATCTCTAAAAATGGAACTTTTGAGCAGACATTCTGTGTTCTGGCTGAAAAAGCAAAGAAGGCGAACAAGAAAAATTCAGGTAACGAAAATGAAGGTCCAAATCAGGAATACAAACGAGCGGATTTTTTTGACAATTATATAGAAAACCTGAACAATGATTTGCGGCTTATTGATGAGCTTTGCTCAAAATGGGACGTTCAGACCTCAGACCCAAAAATGAGCACATTTATCTTTGAAACCGCAAGACAATTTCTTGATCCGAAAAGAAACAAGAATAACAAACTAATCATTTTTACAGAATGTATCGCAACTCAAAAAGCTCTTGTGCAAAAACTGAACGAAATGCCTATTCCAAACTGCAATGTTCTTTCTATCACTGCAAAAAACCGCGACGATATGAAAGAAATAATCGCTGCAAACTTTGACGCAAACTATAAAGGTGCAAAAAAAGACGATTATCAGATTCTTATCACAACAGATGTTCTTGCAGAAGGCGTAAACCTGCACCGCTCAAATTCAATTTTGAACTATGATTCTCCCTGGAACGCAACCCGGCTTATGCAACGTTTAGGAAGAATCAACCGAATCGGCACAGATGCAAAGAAAATCTGGAACTATAATTTTTATCCATCAACTTTGGGCGACAGCCAGATAAACCTGAAAAACAGGACTTATGTAAAACTTCAGGCATTTCACGAGCTTTTTGGCGAGGACAGCCAAATTTATTCAAATGAAGAGGAAGTGAAACACTTTGACAAAGTAGTCCGCGATGAAATTCAAGATTCAGAGACACCTATAATGCCTTTTATCGCAGAACTGAGAGAATACAAGAAAAACAACGAAGCCAATTACTTAAAACTTTCTTCTATTAATACCAGTATAGTTTCAACAACGCAGTCGAAAAACAAAAAAGCATTTTCTGAGCTTAATGAAACAGACAAAAATAACAGAACTTTACGTTCAACGCTTTATATCTCAAATGAAGACGGAAGCGCAACAAAAGTCAGCCAGCTGGAGTTTTTTGAAACATTAAAACCGCTTTCAACTTTTGAGGGAACAGAGCCAGACAACACACTTATAGAAAAATACAGAAAGTCAGTCATTAACTGCTTTTCCGCAGACAAGCAGAATGCAGAACTTTCAATGAGAAGCAAACTTAGGAAAGGCGATAAAGAAATTTCGGCGGCAATCAAGAAAATAAAATCACTTTACAATTTTGATTTGCCGGAAATCTACGGAGAAAAACTTGATGAAATTTCAAATTCAATAAGAGATAAAAATTTCACTCTGATAAATAAAATTCTGGAAATGGATTTTAATAATGAAGGGCTTGGAACGATTCAGACAGAAGCCGATATTGATTATCTGCACAAATACACGCGCTCTCATTCTTCAGAATCCGAAGTGAACATTGCAATTGAATTTATAGTTGAATAATTTGGAGAAAATATTATGGAAAATTTGCGCTCATTATTTGAAAATGAATATCCAGGAAAAAAAGTTTTATTTGAAAATCTTATAAAACCGATTTTTGTAAAAGCAAATGATACAACACTAACAGATGAACAGGAACTTTCTGATTCAGACAAAAAGCAGATAAAGTCATTCAGAATCATCGCGCAAGTCAGAGGCAGTTTTCCAATAACATTCGCAGATATTGAGCTGCAGGACAACGTCGCATTAAAAAGAAGCAGAGTTAATATCCAGAATTGTGTCCGCAAGATCATGGAAAACGATTCAAATGCGCTCATCTTCTTTCATTTTTCAGACAATAAAAAAGAATGGCGTGTAAGCTATGTGAACAAGGCAGACTCCTTAAAAAACAGCACAAGCGCAAAACGCTACACATATCTTTGCGGACCGGAACATTCCTGCAGAACTATTGCAGAAAGATTTTCGACACTCGAAGGACTTTCAACAATTAAAGATGAGAATATGCTTGAAGCGTTCGCTGTCGCCCCGTTAAGCGATGATTTCTTTAACGAATACCGTAAACATTATGCAGACCTTGTTGAATACATAAGCGGAAAACGTTTTGTAAAAAAGGGCGGAAAATTTGTAGAAGAAAAAACAAAAAAAGCAGCCTCAGAATTTGCAAATGCTTTTAACGGGGACGACAAAGCTGTCCGCGATTTTGTAAAAAAACTCATGGGGCGGCTTGTGTTCCTTCAGTTTCTGCAGAAAAAAGGATGGCTGGGTGTTCAAAAAAACGCAAAATGGGAAACCGGCGACAAGAACTTTATCTACAATCTTTTTAAGAATGCGGACAGCTCTGTAAAAAATGATTTTCTTGAGCAGGCACTTGAGCCGCTGTTCTTTAAAAGCCTGAACTGCGACCGCGGAGAAGAAGCAATTGCGCCAAAAGCTGTATGCAGTATCTACGGAAGCGAAATCAGAATTCCATATCTGAACGGCGGACTTTTTGAGGAAGATGAACTTGACAGGAAAAAAGTCAAATTCAAGAAAGAGCATTTTGAGTCTATTTTTGAATTCTTCAATCAGTACAACTTTACAATCGACGAGACAGACCCGGACGATGTGGAAATCGGCGTAGATCCTGAAATGCTTGGCAAGATTTTTGAAAATCTTCTGGAAGACAACAAGGACAAAGGCGCGTTCTATACTCCTAAAGAAATCGTCCAGTATATGTGCCGTGAAAGTTTAATCGCATATCTGGAAACAGAAGCTGTCAAAACTGATGAAGCCTCAAAAGACAAGATAAGAAATTTTGTGCTGAACCACGATGCATCATCATTCTCAGAAAAAGAAAAAGCGGGCATTTTAAAGGCTTTGATTGACGTTAAAATCTGCGACCCGGCTGTAGGAAGCGGAGCGTTTCCTATGGGAATGCTGAACGAGCTTTTGTCATGCACCCAGATTTTAGTTGAAGAAGCAAAAACAAGAGTTGAGCTTAAAAAGCACATCGTAAAAAACAATATTTACGGCGTGGATATTGAAAAAGGCGCGGTTGACATTGCACGACTGCGTTTCTGGCTTGCGATTATCGTTGACGAAGAAGAGCCGCTGCCTTTGCCGAACCTTGACTACAAGATTATGCAGGGAAACAGCCTGCTTGAAAGTTTTGAAGG
>NZ_DBJD01000004.1:0-172 GCF_002297065.1 Treponema sp. UBA785
TCGCAGTAAATGCAGCCGTGCGTGCAGCCACGGTAAATGTTCATTCCGTTGCGCGCCGAAAGAATTCCTTTTGCCTCTGTAAAATGCATATCAGCTACACAGCCCTGCTTTTATGGCACGCAAAATAAATCACCTGGTTTTCTTTTGCAATTTTTTTTACAAGCTGCAAAGC
>NZ_DBJD01000004.1:289-4990 GCF_002297065.1 Treponema sp. UBA785
TGATATTTTCAAAAAGCG
The DNA here is from genome assembly GCF_002297065.1 of Treponema sp. UBA785. NCBI lineage: Bacteria > Pseudomonadati > Spirochaetota > Spirochaetia > Treponematales > Treponemataceae > Treponema > Treponema sp. UBA785. The sequence goes on from NZ_DBJD01000004.1 coordinate 308, forward strand.
CGTCCACAAGCGCCATACGGGAGCAAAAATTCACCATGTCCTTGTAGCCGTCGCTAAGAAAATTGCTTTTGTGCGTCTTGCCGTTGTCATCAAGCAAAACTTCCAAATCTGTGTTTATAATCAGGTTTACAGAAGAGCCGAGCATTTTTACGTATTTTTCAAATCCTTTTTTCATCGGGTCGCTGTAATTCTCGTCAAGATTTTCCTTGGCTTTTTGGAGCAGTTCCAGAGTTTTTGAAAAAATTTCGTATTCGGCGGATTTTTCGCGTTTTTCAAGCGTAAGCCGCTCGATTTCAGTTTCAACGTCGTCTTTTTTTTCGGTGTCGGCAAGATTATCGCTGATTATTTTCTGATAGTCTGACAGAATCTTGTTTTTAGAAGAAAGTTCTTCAGACACAGCTGAAAGTTCATTCTGCAGGACGTCAACCGGTTTTTCCGGCTTTGTAAGATTTTCAAAAGACTCAATTTTGTTGTTCGGGTCGTTTTCAAACTCCTCAATTTTCTTTTTTTCGGAAAGAATCTGACTCTCAACGTTTTTTATTTCCGTAAGTTTTCCGTGAATCTCAAGAACCTGATTTGCATAGCTTAAAGTTTTTTCAGTCTTGTATTGAGAAAGAATCGCTTCAAGTTTGCTTTTTTCTTCGCTTTGAATTCTTAAATTTTCAGAATCGGCGTTGATTTTCTTTTTAAGCTCTTCAAGTTTCGCAAGTTTTTCGTTCAAAATCTGAATATCCGCAGGCACAGAAGAAATATTTTCCGTCTTGCAGTAGCGTTTTGTAAAAGCCCGGATTTTTGTCTCATATTCTTCCGGCGTGATTTTCTGCGAGTTCAGCCACTTTTTGTATTCGTTTTCTTTTTGCAAAAGCCTTGAATAATCGCTGAATTCCGTGCTGATTTTTGTGAGCGCGCCAATTTCTGAAGAGTCGTTTTCAGAATATTTCTTGATGAAATTTTTGTACGATACCTCCAGATTTTCCGCGTGGCTCTGTTTCTCTGCAATTTCTTTTTTAAGGCTAGAAATTTTCTGTTCAATTTCCGAAAAATCCTGTCTTTTCCCTTTTATAACAATCGCCAGAATCATAAAAAGAATAAAAACCACAACTCCAGAAAGCCCAAGAATTATGTTGTTCAAGACAAATCCAAAAATTCCAGCCGCCAAGCCAAAAAATCCAAGTGTTGCAAACACAATTTTTTTCGGATTTTTCTGTTTTTGCTGCAAAAGCGTGTTCAACGCATTTTCTTTTTCAAAAAGCTCATTCTTTAGCTCGTTTATTTGATTTTTTTCCTGCTGAACTTTTGAAATGTCAGAAATACAGCCGTCGATTTTTTCCTTTGAAACATCTGAATTTTTGTATTTTTGGCTCAAAGAACTAAATTCCGAATATTCCGGCTCCGTAAGTTTTTTTGCGCTTTCAGACTGCTTAAAATTTTTGTATTCATTGTCAGTTTTTAGACATTCCTCAATCTGAGACTTTGAAGGAATATCGCCGGCAAAATAATTTTTCAAGGTTTCATAGAAATCTTTTTCAGTTTGGCTTGCAGACTGATTTTTTATGTTCGACTCAATCGTTGTATAATTGTTTGAAATTGAATCGATTTTTTTTACAGTTTCTTCCGTTGGAATTTGCCCGTTAAAAAAATCGCAGAGAGATTTCTTTTCATTTTCGGATTTTTTTAGGTCATTTTTAAGCTGCTCGTATCTTGTTTTGCCTTCAAATTTTGCCCAAATAGAAATTTGCTCCGCAACAGATTCCTGCTGTTTTTTCAGCTCAAGAATTTCTTTTTGAATCCCAGAAACTTTTTCTTCATAAGCTGCGTTTTCTTTCAATTTTGAATCAATTTCTTCTATATAATTTCTATTTGCGTCAATTTTTTGCTGGATAGCCGGAATCTCGCCTGTTCCCTTGTTTCTTCCTTGCAGCTCCTTCGATTTTTTTTCAAGAATTGCCGCCGCTTCCTCAAAATTAGAAATATCGCCGCTTTCAACAAGATTGTTCAGCTTTGCGGTGATGTCCGCCGAGCCGACCGGAGAATCTTTTAACGTTACAAAAACGCTCCGCGCATAAGAATCCCGGTTGATTCCAAAAATTTCAGTTCCCAAATCTTCCGAAAAATCAAAAGAAGGTTTATTCGTTTTTAAATCGCGCAGCTCAAATGTATCCTCATTTTTTTTTGAGCCAAAAGTTCTGTTCACTAAATATTCTTTGCCGTTGTGGCAAAATATCATGCTTCCGCCGTAAACTCCGCCCTGCCACGGAAAATATTTCAGCTTTTCATTTTTTTCAACGTCTTTTGAGGCTGTGTGTTCCATTCCGTAAAACATTGCTTTTATAAAAACTGAAAGAGTCGTTTTTCCCCAGCCGTTTTCATAGACAAAAGAATTTACGCCTTTTTTCAAATCTATATCAACATTGTGGAATTTTCCAAAATTATTTATGTGAATTTTTACAATTTCCATTGCTAAAGTCTCCCCGCCAACGCTTTTATGCCGGTCATAATAATCTTGATTTTTTGCTCTTCAGAAAGATTCTGCTGATTTTTTACAAGACGGATAAATTCACCTTTTAGCGAAACATCTTTTTCATATTTTGTGAAATCGATTTTTGTTTCAGTTTTATCTTTTACACGCACATAAAAATAGTCCGAAGCCAATGCCGACTGGTAAGATTCCGGCTCAATTTCAGTTTCCTCAGAAAGCTCGCCTGTCAAATCAACCTGAACAATATCTTTGGAAGAAATTCCAGCAAGAGAATCCGTTATTTTTTGCATAATATCTGAAAAATCCAGAACTCCAGAAAGTTTCACAGGAATTTCATGAACAATTCTTTTTGAAACCGGAACAAATTTTGCCTCAACTTTATTATTTTCAATATCCAGAAGAACAAATCCCTTTTTTCCACACTCGTCAAAGCCGCGCCCTTCAAGACAGCCCGAATAGCACCAGGAACAGCGGTTATCAAGTTTTTCAATCTTAAAATCGTGGATGTGCCCCAAAGCAATGTAGTCAATGTTTTTATTCGTCAGTTTTGGCAAGGAAATTTCCGGAGCGTCATTCTTTGGCTTGTACTCGGCAATCTGTCCATGCAAGACAACGATATTCACTCGGGAAGGATCAGGATTCAGCTCGCTGTAAGCCGCCAACGGAATTGACGAGGAAAATTCGCGACCGTAAATATCAACATTTTCATACGAATGTTTTTGCCATTTTGATTTTGAAAAACGCTTTAAATTCGGAACCAGTTTTTCTTCAAAAAAATCAACATTCTCGTCATGGTTTCCCCGAAGATACAAAAAATCAATTCCAGGATTCTGCTCAATGATATAAAAAATCCGCTGCTTTATTTTTTTCTGCTGGTTTTCCTTTGTGTCAAACAGGTCGCCGGCAATAATTATCGCTTTTACACCGTTTTCCCTTGCAAACTCAACCATTTTCGCAAAAGAATCGACAATCTCATTCCGCCGGAGTTCCGCATTCTCCTTTGAAAAATGCGTTCCCATTTTAGAATCAGCGTGAATGTCAGCACAATGTATAATTTTCATCAGTTGATAGACTCCTGAATTTTGAAACTTTCTTTTTATTTTACAATTATAGCATGAAATAAACGGATTTTATAGATTTTCCAGATTTCTAACTCTCACTCATACTTCGTTATTAGCTTGTGAATGTCTATTTTCTGTTTTTTAATAATTTTTCGGCTTCATCCAGCATTTTCATCTCTTCTTCATCCTGCCTGTCAGCCTCTTTTGCCTCAAAATTTTTTCGTCGCCTGTCAAACTCCAGATAAATCTCCTCGACTTTTTTGTCTGCCAGTTTTCTGTTTATAGAGCCTTTATCATGCAAAAGCGGCAGATAATGACCGGTAATAATTTTGTCCGCATTTTCTTTCCAAAATTGCATTGTCAAATCTTTTCGCATTTTTACAATCAATTCCGCGCTTTCCAAGAAAATTGTCACAATACGGTTAAGCGAATCCAGCTCATCATGCGTAAGATAATTCTTGCTTGCATAAATATCCTGCTTGCGGACGATTTTTCCCTTCCAGCTTGTAAGGTTCATATTTGGCTTTGAGCTGTCGGCCCGGCTTAGAATCAGCTCAGGCGCAGTCATTTTTGTGACAGCAAAAATCAGCTTGTTCTGGATTTCAGCAAAAAACATCTGGGTGGCTTTATCAATCGCGTCATAATCTGAACAAAGAGAAAACAAATCTCGGAGCTTCTGATAGAAACGCTTTTCGCTCGCGCGGATGTCCCGGATTCGCTCAAGTAGCTCATCAAAATAATCAGGCCTGCCGTCAGGATTTTTCAGCCGCTCATCATCAAGAACAAATCCCTTTGCAAGGTATTCAGAAAGATTTTCGTTTGCCCAGCGGCGGAACTGAGTTCCACGAATACTTCTCACACGGAAACCAACCGCAATCACCATAGGAAGCGCATAATAAGTAACATTGTAATTCTTGCCGTCCGAGGCAGTTGTTAAGAAATCCTTAACAACTGATTTCTCGTCTAATTCCTTTTCCTGCAAGACATTAGCAATATGCATACTGATATTCGGCTTAGAGGTGTCAAAAAGCAAAGCCATCTGCTGCTGGTTCATCCAGACAACACCATCCTTTGAATAGAGCCTGACATCGGCTTTTCCGTCATCTGTCTTGTAAATTATAAGTTCATTTTGCATGATTTGTT